>JBMUAP010000253.1:0-5294 GCA_049454155.1 Blastocatellia bacterium | reverse complement strand
ATTCGGCCAGTCGCGGCTCAACCGAGCCCGGGGTGACGTAGAAGGTCGCGCGCGCCTTGTGTCGGGCGAAGAGGGGAGTCCCGACCAGGACCTGACTGGCCCGGCCATCATCGAAGCTCAGGCTGAGCGCCATTGTCCGCCCTGCCGGCCACGCGAACTTCGGCGGTGGCGCCACTTCTCGCTGCGCCACGGCTGGGGCCATGGCCCCCCACCAAGCCCCCAACCCGATCAGACAGAGACCACACCATATCCATGCTCTTCTCATCGCCGACGCTCCCTTCGTCATTTCGTCATTTCGCAAGTCTCAAGCAGAAGCCCGTCCGCGCCTCAGTTGAGAGGTCTCGCGGACGGGCCTGGTAAAGATCCGGTGGAGGCACCGCGCTCAGGCGACGGTGATCTCCTTGGTCAGATAGACGTCCTGGATCGCCTGGAGGATCTCGACGCCCTCCTTCATCGGCCGCTGGAAGGCCTTGCGACCCGAGATGAGCCCCATGCCGCCGGCCCGCTTGTTGATGATCGCGGTCGTGACGGCCTCGGCGAGGTCGCTCTGCCCCTTCGACTCACCGCCCGAATTGATCAGCCCCTGCCGACCCATGTAGCAGTTGGCGATCTGGTAGCGCGTCAAGTCGATCAGGCTCTCGCTCGTCAGTTCGGTGTAGACGCGGTCGTCGATCTTCCCGTACGGGTTCTCCTTGCTGGCGAGTGCCTTGTAGCCGCCATTGTTGGTTGGCAGCTTCTGCTTGATGATGTCGGCCTCGATCGTCACCCCGAGGTGGTTGGCCTGGCCCGTCAAGTCGGCCGAGGTGTGGTAGTCCTTGTCCTTCTTGAAGCCGGGGTTGCGCAGGTAGCACCAGAGGACGGTGAAGAGCCCGAGCTCATGTGCGTGCTGGAACGCTTCGCTCACCTCCTGCAACTGCCGGGTCGACTCGTCCGAACCGAAGTAGATCGTTGCGCCGACGCCTGCCGCCCCCATCTGGAAGGCCTGGTCGACACTCCCGAACATGATCTGATCGAACTTGTTCGGATAGGTCAGGAACTCGTTGTGGTTGATCTTGACGATGAACGGAATCTTGTGGGCGTACTGACGCGCACACGCCCCGAGCACGCCGAGCGTCGAGGCGACTGCGTTGCAGCCCCCCTCGATCGCCAGCTTGACAATGTTTGCCGGGTCGAAGTAGAGCGGGTTCTTGGCAAAGCTTGCGCCCGCCGAATGCTCGATCCCTTGGTCGACCGGCAGGATCGAGACGTATCCCGTCCCGGCCAGCCGCCCCGTGTTGAGCATCAACTGCATGTTGCGAAGAACCGGCGCTGGGCGGTCCGAGGCGATCATCGTCCGGTCGACGAAGTCCGGACCGGGCAGGTGCAGGTGCTCCTTGGCAATCGTTTTGCACTCATGGCGCAGCAGGGCTTGGCCCTCCTGCCCGATGAGCTGTTCAATCTCCTGAATGGTCATGGTCGAAATTTCTCCATTAAAGCGTTGGTGGTAAAAACAAGAATCGTCAATCTCGCGTGCGAGGGGTCCGAGTCGTAAACCGTGATTCTACTTCCAACTTTCCGGATGGGTCAATCACGCAATCCCCGCTCGCCCTTCTCCTTGTGGCCTCAGGCTGTGACCAGTTCGACGAGGGTGCGCAATCCCACCGCGGTCGGCCCGATGGCGAGGTGCGGCTTCGTCTTCTCGTTCCAGGCCGTCCCGGCGATGTCGAGGTGGACCCACGGCGTATCCTCGACGAACTCGCGAATGAACCAGGCACCGGTGATCGTGCCCGCCTTGCGGCCCCCGATGTTCTTGATGTCGGCGATGTCGCTCTTGATCTGCTCGCGATACTCCTTGTCGAGGGGGAGCTGCCAGAACTTCTCTCCTGCCCGTTGCGCGGCCTGCATCACCCGATCGACCCAGGGTTGGTCGTTCCCGAGGATGGCGACATAGACATCCCCCAGCGCGACCGAGACTGCTCCCGTCAGTGTCGCCAGGTCGATGATGTGCGTCGCGCCGAGTTGGCGCGCATAAGCGACGGCGTCAGCGAGGATCAGGCGGCCCTCGGCGTCGGTATTGATCACCTCGATCGTCTTGCCGGTCATGGCGCGGACGACATCACCGGGGCGCTGCGCCCTTCCCCCGGGCATGTTCTCGGTCGCCGGGACCAGCCCAAGGACGCGCACTCCCGGCTTGAGTTGGGCGATCGCCCGCATCGCCGCGATCGCCGTCGCGCCGCCGGCCATGTCGTACTTCATCGCCTCCATCCCGTCGGCCGGCTTGAGCGAGATCCCCCCGGTATCGAAGGTCACGCCCTTGCCAACGATCGCGATCGTCTCCGCCGAGGTCTTCTCCTTCGGCTCATAGGTCAGGACGATCAGTTGCGCCGGTTCGGCCGAGCCCTGGCTCACCCCGAGGAGGGATCCCATTCCGAGCTTCTTCATCTCTTCCTCGCCGAGCACCTCGATCGAGAGGCCCACTTCACGCGCCATTTCGGTGGCACGCCGCGCCAGCTCGGTCGGCGTCAAGACGTTCGACGGCTCATTGATCGCCTCGCGCCCGAAGTTGGCCGCTTCGGCGATGATCCGACCCCGGATGATGCCCGCTTCGACCTCCCGCTGGCGGCTCTCCTCGCCGACGAGGACCATCACACCCAGCGGATTCTCCGTCTTCTCGCTGGTGTGGTACTTGTCCGGCTCAAAGAGCGAGAGCAGCGCTCCCTCGGTGGCCGCCTCGCCACTCGCGGCAGGTTCCAGCCCCGAGCGGAGCAGCAGCGCAAAGCTGCGCACCTTCTTCCCGCGCAGCAGGCGCGTCGCCGTCCCGGCCAGCCGCCGCAGGGTCTCACCCGTAAATTCCGCTTCCGGCCCGGCCCCCAACAGCACCAGCCGCCGCGCCTTCATCGACCCCGTCTGGTGGAGGTAGGCAACATCCCCCGTCTTCCCGCGAAACTCCCCGCTCTCGATGACGGAACTGACCAAGCCCCCGACCCGCTGGTCGAGGTCGTGCAAGGGGCCACTCTCCGGCTTCTCCCCCTCGAAGACCCCAACCACCAGCGCGTCGCACTCGATCTCTCCGAACATTCGGCTATCCGCTTTGACTTCGATCATCTTGTTGTCTCCTCTCCTGCAGCGCGTCTTCCCTGCAGGGCGTCTTCTTAGTTGAACATTGACGGATGGGCGACCTTCCCGGTCCACGTCCGTTCCGTCTCAATCGTCGTGGGAGCGGTGCTTGAGGGCCGCCCGCGCCTCGCGTTCCTGGGTGCGCCGCGCCTCTGTCTCCCGTTTGTCGTGCAATTTCTTTCCGCGCGCCACCCCGATTTCGCACTTGACGAGGTTCCCCTTGAAGTAGAGCCGGGTCGGGACGACCGTCAATCCCTTCTCGCGAATCTTCGAGAAGAGCCGGATGATCTCTCGCTTGTGCAGCAGCAAGCGGCGCGGACGGTCCGGCTCGTGGTTCTGTCGGTTGCCGTGGGTGTAAGGGCTGATGTGGACGTGCAGCAGCCACGCCTCCCCTTCCGTCACCCGCACATAGCCCTCCTTGAGGGTCACCTTGCCGGCACGGAGCGATTTGACCTCGGTCCCCGTCAGTTGGATCCCCGCTTCCCAAGTCTCCAAAATGAAGTAGTGGTGATAGGCCTCCCGGTTGGTCGCGATGATCTTCTCGGTGGTCTTGCGGGTGGCGGGTTGAGTTGCCTTCTGTGTCATATCGAGCGTTCCAGGCTCAGTTCTATTCCGATTTGAGAGGTCGATCCATCAGATCCTCGACCAGTTGTCGAGGGCTCACCTCCTCGGAGAGAAGGCGCTGGACGGCAGCCGTAATCGGCATCTCGACCCCGTGGCGGCGAGCGAGTTGGCAAGCGGCGTTTGCCGTTCCCACCCCCTCGGCGACCTCCCGCATTCCGGCGAGGATCTCCGGGAGGCGCCGACCGCGTCCCAATTCGACCCCAACGTGACGGTTGCGGGAGAGATGGCCAAAACAGGTCAGGACGAGGTCTCCCATTCCCGCCAGCCCCGCGAGCGTCTCGGGATGTCCTCCCAGCCGGGTCGCAAGGCGCGTCATCTCTGCCAATCCCCGTGTCACCAGCGCCGCTGTCGTATTGTATCCCAAGCCAAGCCCGTGGACGGCTCCCGTCGCCAGCGCCATCACATTTTTGAGCGCTCCGCCGATCTCCACCCCGACGACATCGCGGCTGGTGTAGAGGCGGAACTGTCGTGTGGAGAGCGTCTCCTGGACAGTGGTCGCCCAGCCCGGCGAAGCCGAGGCGACGACCAGCGCGGTTGGCTCCTCCCGCGCGACTTCAAGGGCAAAGCTTGGCCCGGAGAGGACCAGGTACCGCGGCGGAAACTGACCGCGCATCACCTCTTCCACCACCTCGGCGGTGCGTCGCCCCGTTTCTGCTTCAAGCCCCTTGCTGGCATTGATGAGGAGGGTCTCGGGATCGAGCAGTGGCGCGATGCGCTGGTAGAGCGCCCGTATCCCGGCGGAGGGAATGGCGGTGACAATCATCTCGGCCCCGGCCAGCGCCTGCCCCAGATCTCCTGTCGGCTCGAGGCAGGAAGGGAAGGGGAAGCCTGGCAGCCGTTCCCGATGTTCCCGGTCTTCAGCGAGCCGCGCCGCCTGCGTCGGTTCGCGATCCCAGAGTCGTACCTCGTGGCCGGCCCGCGCCGCGACCAGCGCCAACGTCGTTCCCCAACTGCCCGCCCCGAGCACGGCGATCCGTCGCCGCTGGCTCATACCGGGCGAGCCTCCGCACGCGTGGCCCCCAAGCGGCTCTCTGTTCTTGCTCGCAGCCGCCGGATGTTCTTCCCACGGCGCGCGACGATCTTCTCGGCGGTCTTGCGGGAGACGGGTTGAGATGCCTTTTGTGTCATATCGAGCGTTCCAGGCTCAGTTCGGTTCCGATTTGAGAGGTCTGTCTTTGCCGTCCGCGTGCCTCTCCTCCTGCCTCACCTCCTCCGGTGAAGTCCCACTCGGGTGAATCGACGCGCCGTGCCCCCGCCCACCAACCTCCGCGGCTTCGAGCGCCCGTGTCCATTCCTCCCCTCGAGAGCCCGAAGTCAACTCCCGAGCCTACCAGATAATACAAGGCGACCCCCTCTCGTACAATTGTTCGCTCCGTGATCCGGGGAATCTCCCGCTTGGCTGCCCCTCCATCCATCCTTCTGCGGTGCTCCATTGCCACTCTTTCCAGTCCTTCTACCGCCCTGTGCTCCCCGCCAGTCTTCGGAGGTCCAGCTCTCGCAGAAAGAAAACCTCCTCTCGCGTCAACGGCTGTCAGGCAAGGCAGGACGGGGATGGGAAGAAGGGGTTGAGTCAT
>JBMUAP010000252.1:0-5315 GCA_049454155.1 Blastocatellia bacterium | reverse complement strand
CGGTCTTGACTTGGCCATCCTCGGTCGTTGAGCGCAGGGGCCCTGTCGGGCTGACTGAGGAGGTATGCCAATTTGGCAAAACGTGCAAATCGTACCGATCCACCAGAAACGCATAGCCTGCTAACCGGGATTGTGACACATGCAAGGTCATTACTTCTCAAGAAGTTGTTACAAGTGATAGAAATAATTTACAAAGAAGAACTTTACCATATTTCCTATTGTAAAAAGACGATTTCATAAAAAAACTATTCCTCGCATCAATCCTTGTCGGGCAATAGAGGAGGACTGGGGGCTGCTTCGCGATCTTCGCGTCTGTTTTCGCCTCTTGATCAGCGAGAGTGCGCCATCGGTCCAACAAACCGATAGAGTCGGGTTGATTTTGACGGTGGGAGCCCCTCGTACAGGGCGGATCTGAAGAGAACAGGTTCTAACAGTGGCCCAACCTGGGAAAAGGGGATCGGTGAGATCAACGGCTCTTGGAACCCGCCAAGTGAACTCTTTTTTGAGGTCACTGGCGCACCCAGTGCTCATTCTGCAGATTGGCAAGCGTCATGAGCAATCGCCGCAAAAGCAAGAGGGACATGGAATTCCATGCCCCTCTTGCTCTTGCTTGGTGCTTCGCAGAGTTGCCGTGGCAAACGGCGAAGCGCTGATTGTCTCGAGCGCCGACTAGAACTCGAGCCGTCCCCCCATCGTGATGATGCGGGCACCCTGCTGCGGGCCGGCCGCTCTCCCGAAATCAGGGTTGCCGATGGCACCGTTGACCGAGAAATTGGTTCGGTTGAAGAGGTTGAAGATGTCGACCCGGTAGACAAACCGGACACGACCCTCTCCAGCCAGATTGATCTTCTTGACGATCGAGATGTTCTCGGTGAAGACCGGGGGTTGCCGGAAAGCACTCATGTACCGTGATACCGTCCCAAACTCGAACTCACCAGGAATGCTGAAGGGCGTTGAGTTGGGTGCGCACTGGAAGGCACCGGCACGATTCGCGATCGCTTCCGGTCGGCAACCAAACCAGCGGACAGAAGGATTGTTGGGATCGAGGGTCGTACGATCAACCCCCGTCCGAATCGGCACTGACGAGTTCAAATTGGCCTTCTTGTAGAGGGTGAAGAGCGTCCCCACGTTGAGCGTGTTGGGCACGGCGATGTCGATTGGACCACCAGAAGCATAGCGATTGATTGCACCAATCGACCAGCCGCCAATGAAGCCGTTCACCACCCGGTTGGCTCCTCCAAACAACTTGCGGCCACGGCCAAACGGCAGATCGACCGAGTTGAGAATGTTGACCATATGCGGCTGATCGAACGGCAGCAGTGATTTGGCATCACTCAGGTCATAATTGTTCTGGGCTTGTGTCTGCGTCTGGCTGAAGATCTGCCGGTAGTGCAGGCGCCCCTGGGACTTCGACCAAGTGTAGGACGCCATCATCTGCCAAGCGCCAAAGCGCCGCTCGCCTTTGACCTGCAACGAGTCGTACCACGACTGGCCGTCACCGGAGTTGCGGTCGAAGACGTTGAAATACTGCGGGAACGGACGCAAGGCCTGCGCCAGCGTCTGGTTGTTGGGGAAGGTGGGGAAGGGCTTGGTGAAGCCCGCCGCGACCACGGCTGGGTCATCGATGCGACGACGCAGCAACTGTCCGAGCGAGAGGTACTTGGGATCGACCTGATTGGCCATCAAGGTCGAGGAGAGGCCCCGGCCCCGGTTGCCGACGTAGGCGATGTCGATCAGGAAGCCCTTGATCTCGTGCTGAACGTTGAGACTCCAGTTGTAGATGCGCGGAGCCTTGCCAAAATCGGGACCGAGCATGTCCATCGTCGGAGCCGAGAGGACACCAAGACCCGGATCAATGAACGGTGGTCGGGCGCCTTGCGGAATCGGCACGCCCCCGTCCCAGATCAACGCCGGCGCGACACCATCGGCGAGAATCGTTCCCGGATTGCCGGAGAAGCCGAGCGTGCAACCGCAACCGCCGTTGCCGAGGGTTTGGTAGTAGATGCCGAAGCCGCCGCGCACGACGGTCTTCGAGGAGACTTCGTAGGCAAACCCAAAGCGGGGTCCCAGGTTCGAGAAGTCGGTTGGGTAGAAGCGCTTGTCGCCCGAACGTCCCGGCCCGGGGCCGGCAAAGACCATCGCGCCGGGCCGTCCACCCGCCGCTGGATTGGGTAGTGTCGGATCCATCGACGAGAACTGGAAGTTGGCCATGTGGAACCCAACCGGGACCTCATAGCGCATGCCGAGGTTGAGCGTCAGATTCGACTTGACCCGCCAGTTGTCCTGGAAGTAACCGGCGTGGTACCCATACCGAATCTGCGGATCCGGAACGGGCAGTGTGGTGAAGGCGATCTCGTTAGGCGCTCCGAGCAGGAAGCTGGCGAAGGAGTGTCCAGTGGTGCCGGTCGCCGTCGGCAGTGCGGTCTGGGCACGCTCAAACTGGAAGAGACCGTTGGTACCGGCCGCATCGACCGACGTCGTTCTGAGCCGACGGATGTCCCAGCCCGCCTTGAATTCATGCTTGCCGGTCACCCAGCTGATGTTCTGACTGATGTGGGTCGTCCAGTTGAACTGGCCGCCATCGTTGACTTTGCCGTCCTGCACACCCCAAGCAGTCAGGGCGTCCGCCGCGTTGAATCGCACACGGGGCGTGGCATCGGTGGGCATGCGGAGCCCGACCTGCGAGGCAAAACCGGCTTGGGCCGGATTGTCCCATCCCTGCTGCGTCCGGCTGAAACCAAATGTCGTGTGAATCAGGAGATTGGGTCGGACGATCCAGTCATGGTTGACACGGAAGTTCTGCGGCCGCTGTGAGTTGACCCCCAGCCCCTGCCCCAGCGGGCCAGGCAGTGCACTGGTGTTGGCCACGTTCTGGTTCTGCAGGCTGTGAAAGTAGGAGAGACGGTTGTTGTCCGAAAATGCGTGATCCAGCTTCAGACTCCAGACATTATCCGTGACTTGGCTCTCATTGACGAAGGCCAAGTTGTTGGTCGTGCCCGGAAGATTGGGATCGGGAAGCGCCGCAATGAACTTGCGGGAGATTGCGCTGATCCGGTTGGAGGGGATGATGTTGTTGGCAAATTGTTGCCGAACGTTGCCAACCGTCGTCGCGGGGTCATAGATCGCCCGGCCGATTTCCGAAAAGTCCCCATTCTTCATCCGTTGCGTCGGCACGGTCGAGGTCACCGTCGAGATGGTCGCCGGACGCATGTCTCGGGAGTAGGTCATGAACCAGAAGGTCCGGTTGCGTCCGTTGTAGACCTTGGGGGCCCACACCGGGCCACCGACGGCAAAACCTACTTCGTTGAAGCGCTCCTTGGGCCGTGCCCGACCTGCGGCATTGTTCGCCCAGCTGTTGGCGTTGAAGATGTCGCGACGCGCATACCAGAAGGCGGCGCCGTGGATATCATTCCCGCCCGACTTCGAGACGTAGGTCTCGACACCACCGCCAAAACGGCCGTACTCGGCGGAATAGGCGGCCGTCACCAGCTTGAACTCCTGGAACATCTCGGTCCCGGGGAAATTGAAGACGACGCCGCCCGACTCGGGGATCGTCAAGCTGGCACCGTCGATCATCACTTCCTTGCCGCGTCCACCGGAGCCGGAGATGCTCACTTCGCGGAAGGAGTTGACCCCAGGCATGAAGGTGACAAACGAGGAGGCGTTGCGGATGCCACCAGTGAAGAGTGGCAACGTGTTCATCAACTGGTTGGAGAAGTTCTGGCCACGCTCACTGGTCTCTGTATCGAGCAGCGGTCCCTGGGCAGTCACTTCGACGCTCTCCTGCACACTTC
This sequence comes from Blastocatellia bacterium, assembly GCA_049454155.1. GTDB lineage: Bacteria > Acidobacteriota > Blastocatellia > RBC074 > RBC074 > CAIOZW01. The sequence continues at coordinate 1,521 of JBMUAP010000252.1, read as the reverse complement.
CCACTTCCACCTGCAGATCGAGCGTCAGGCGTTGTGCGACACGGACCTCAATGTTCTTGCGGTTGAGTCTCTTGAAGCCAGTCTTTTCAACTGTCACTTCGTACATCCCGACCTGGAGGGCGGCAAAGACATAGACACCCGCATCGGTGGTGACGGTCGTCGTCTTCAAGCCAGTTTGCAGATTCGTGGCAGTGACGGTTGCTGCTGGGATCGCCCCGGCGGTCGGATCGGTGACAGTACCAGACATCGAGCCGCTGTTTTGTTGAGCCCAAGTGCCCACGGAGAACAGGCAGAATATTCCGAGCAAGATGCTCGTTCGTCGAAGAAGGTTCATATCTTTACCTCTTATGAAAGGGGTTGATGGTACGTATCCAGCGCAGCCAGTTGAACTATGCAAACTGTTGGTTTTACTGTCGGTCAGTTTTCTTGAGTGGCGTGGTGTAGGCTATGCCTGTCGATCAAACCTGTCAAGCATTTCTGAGAAGCTGTCAAGTCCAAAACCATTTTTTGCCGAGCCGATCGGGTGGGATCAGATTGTCCTGAAGAGATGGAGATGCCATCTCCGGCAGGTTGCCTGTGGGAAAGATTCTCATCTGCACGATTGGAGAGAATGATGTCAGGAACGGTGCAGGAGAGCGAGGAGGCGACCGCGGGTGTAGCGCTGCAGCAGAATTGGATAGGCGTTGACGAGAACATTGCCGGCACTGAGGTAGACGGCCCAGCCCCGCCAGCCAAGACTCCAGGCGTAGACTGCCGAAAGAACCCCGAGTGCGAGCAGCACCCAGTGGCCACGCTCGCTCTGCTCGGTGCACAGAAGGAAGTCTGATGCGGAACGACGATCGCGGATCAGACGAAAATGGGGATCCTTGCGGCGCTCCCAGCGATTGGCGAGATCTCCATCGGGAGCAAACTGGCGGAAGAGGAGAACACCGAGCACTTCGTAGACGCGCCCTCCGCGCTCGAACCGTTGAACCTGGAAGAAGGCGCGGGGCAGGATCCACCAGAGCGAGAGGCAGGCGAGGACCAGGGGCACCAACCAGGCACCGGGGCGGTAGTCGCCGGGGGGATAGGCGAACGGTCGTAACGGCCCCCAAACGTAGAGCCAGAACATCAGCAGCGGTCCGAGCCAGCCTCCTGCCATGCTGGCAAAGGGGACAATGTTCAGACCGTGCGTCGGCGGATCTGGTCGGGCGATTGGACTCAAGTCGGCTCCAATTGGGAAAGGGCGACGGCCCACTTCTGTGATCCAATGTCAGGGTGCGATTGCCACCCAGTGGCTTGGCGTGTCAGACCGGGGAGAGACGGACACCACTGCCGGGCACGAACAGATGAAGCTGGACACAAATTTTGATTGGGGGGAATGCGCCCGGCACGACTCGAACGTGCGACCTTTTGGTTCGTAGCCAAACGCTCTATCCAACTGAGCTACGGGCGCCAAAGAAAGTCGAATTCTGCCACCGACCAGTCGGGATGTCAACAGCGCGACGATCCGGGAGGCGATCAGGGGGATGGCGGCACAGT
>JBMUAP010000251.1:0-5380 GCA_049454155.1 Blastocatellia bacterium | reverse complement strand
TGGAACTGTCGATGAGGTTGTTCCTGATTCTGACAAAGCTGATTCTAACAAAGCTGATTCTGACAAAGCTGATTCTGACAAAACTGATTCAATCTGCAGATGAATGCAGACCAGTATCACCCACGGAGGACCAGGTTTTCTGAAACCATTCCTGGCCACCTCCGTACTTGGGATTCTCAACCGACATCCGATCCCGACCACTTCCCGCGCTGGGGGACTGCCCCCAGAGGGGTTGAGGTCTGCCCGCTTCCCCCATTTGCTCGAGGGGAGGAACGGTGCCTGTCCTGATCATCATCGATGAGGCAGTTCTTCGTGAAGGAGGACCGCACTTATTACGAACGTAGACGTAGAAAAGAAGAGCACACAAATGAGCGGAGGGAAGCAGGGAGAGCGGGCCGGGTATCCGGGGGGGAAGTCACGTCGTCGGCAAGAACGGCAGCAGATCCTGGCCGTGGTTATCCGGCAATACCGGACAGGACTCTACCGAAGCTGTGTCAGCCTGAACCAAGGCAACCTGGTAACGATGGGGACACATGAGGACGAGCGGAGTGCCGAGGAGTCGCTCAACCGGTTCTGGAAGGCCTATGATGAAGGGGAGATTCGCCACTCGGACGATCTGCTCCGCTGGCTCGCGCCTTCCCTCCCCGCCATCCCCTCCGCCCTGCCGGAGAGTGGCGAAGGACGAGTGCCCGGTTGCACCCCGCAAGTCTGATCGGCTATGCTCCGTCCAACTCGAAATCTTGGATCGATTCCGGCGGTCCTTTGGATTGATCTCAATCCTCTGGATCAACTCTTAACCGATGACACGGGACCAGGCGATCAGACAGAACAGAAGGGGAGAGATGGCAAAAGGAAGAGTGAAGGCAACGACGGGAACAAACCTGGGGAGGGGGGTACTCTTACTCCTCACGCTCATGATCTGGAGTGGAACGGCACGGCCTGCGTTCGGGCAAGACCCGCCTCCACAACCGCCGTCGGGCCCCCCGACCAGCGGACAAGGGGGAGAGCGCCCCAGCGGTCCACCTGCCTCGCGTGAACCCCAGATCAAACCCTACGATCGGGTCATCACCAAGGAGGCCAAGTCCGACCCTGGGATCTTCACCGTGCACCGCCTGCGCGAGAGGGTCTACTACGAGATTCCCAAGGCCGAACTTGGGCGGGAGTTCCTCTGGGTCAGCCAGATCGCGCGGACGACGCTCGGAGTTGGCTACGGCGGACAGGCGCTTGGGAATCGGGTTGTCAAGTGGGAGCGGCAGAACGACCGGATCCTGCTGCGCAGCGTCTCCTACAGTGTTGTCGCCGATGCAGACCAGCCGATTGCCAAGGCGGTGCAGGCCTCCAACAACAATGCCATCCTCATGGCCTTCAACATCGAGGCGCTCGGCGAGGGAGAGGCACCGGTCATCGAAGTCACCCGGCTCTTCACAACCGAGGTGACGGAGTTCAGCGCCCGGTCCCGCCTGCGGGCGCGTGGATTCGACCCGACCCGGTCTTTCATCGAGCGCGTCACCTCCTTTCCGGAGAATATCGAGGTCGAGGCGTCGCACACCTTCGTCAATCCCCCAACCGAGGGCCTGGGAATGTCCTCCGCGCCCCGCAACCCATTCCTCGGGGCGGGGATGGGCACAGGCAGCGCCACTGTCGTCATGCACTACAGCATGGTTCGACTTCCGGAGAACCCGATGATGCCCCGCCTCTTTGACGAGCGGGTCGGCTACTTCTCCGTCCGGAAATATGACTATGGAAAAGAAGAGCAGCGGGCTCCCCGTCGGACCTACATCACCCGCTGGCGGCTGGAGAAGAAGGACCCTGGCGCGGACGTCTCCGAACCGGTCAAGCCGATCGTCTACTACATCGACCCGGCGACCCCAACCAAGTGGATTCCCTTCATCAAGAAGGGGATCGAGGACTGGCAGCCGGCCTTTGAGGCCGCAGGCTTCCGGAACGCCATCCTTGCCGGGGACGCCCCGGCGGACGATCCGGAATGGAGCCCAGAGGATGCGCGCTACTCCGTCATCCGCTGGCTCCCATCAACGATCGAGAACGCTTCGGGGCCGCACATCCACGACCCACGGTCGGGAGAGATTCTCGAATCGGACATTCAGTTCTACCATAATGTCATGAACCTCGCGCGTGCCTGGTACTTCGTCCAGGCTGGCCCACTCGATCCGCGCGCGCAGAAGCTGCCTCTGCCAGATGACCTCATGGGGGAGTTGATCCGCTATGTCGTCGCCCACGAAGTCGGTCATACCCTCGGCTTCCAACACAACATGAAGGCGAGCTCCCTCTACTCCATCGAGCAGATCCGCAACCCGGAGTGGGTCCGTCGGATGAGCCACACCCCGACCTTGATGGACTATTCGCGATTCAACTACGTCGCCCAACCCGAGGATAAGATCCCGGCCGAAGATCTGATCCCCAAGATCGGGCCTTACGACAAATGGGCAACGATGTGGGGTTACAAGCCGATCCCCGGAGCCAAGACGGCCGAGGAGGAGAAGGAGACGCTCGATCGATGGGCACGAGAGCAGGACACGACCCCGTACCTGCGATTTTCAACCGCCAAGGCCCGGGGCTCCGATCCCGGGGAGAACACCGAAGCAGTCGGTGACATCGACGCCATTCGCGCGACCGAATTGGGGGTGAAGAACCTCCAGCGGGTTGCCAATATGCTCCTCTCGGCGACCTCGACGTCACCCGGAGCCCCGTACGAGGACCTCGAAGAGCTCTACGGACGGATGCTTGGCCAGTGGCGACTGGAGATGGGCCACGTCACCCAGATTGTCGGTGGCTTCGACTCGCAGCAGAAGCACATCGGCCAAGAGGGGGTCCTCTTCAAGGCAGTGCCACGTGAGAAACAGGTGGCCGCCGTCAAGTTCCTCAATGAGAACGCTTTTGCAACGCCGACCTGGATGATCAAACCGGAGATCCTCCGCCGGATCGAGACCGATGGAACTGTCAGTCGGCTGCGGACGACCCAGCAGGGACTCCTCACCCAACTGCTCAGTTCGGCCCGTTTCGCGCGGTTGATCGAGCAGGAGGAGATCGACGGCAACAGCTACCGGGCGATCGACCTCCTCGCAGATGTCCGCAAGGGGATCTGGAAAGAGATCGGGGGGGCGTCAGCGGTCCGGATCGACGCCTTCCGCCGCAACCTGCAACGAACCTACCTCGACCTGATGAACGACAAGCTGAATGGCCGGACGCCGGTCAACGACGATCAGCGGCCCTATCTGCGAGGAGAACTCAAAGCGCTCAACACCGAGTTGGCGAGGGCGCTCCCACGGGCGACCGATCGGGCGGTGCGGCTTCACCTCGAAGACGCGCGGGATCAGATCGCGCGCATTCTCGATCCGAAGGTGGCAACCCCCGCGCCAACCAATGCGGGGCTCAACCCCCTGCTCGGCCGCGGCTTGGAGGATGAGCCTGCCGAAGGCCACCCCTGGAACCTTGTCTGCTGGCCGCAGTGGTACGACCACACACCACGTTAGTCCAAGAGGACACACTGGGGGGGGAGATTGAAGAGATCTTCCCCCCTTCTTCTGCTCATCAACTTCTCTTGGTGATCGCCAAATGGGAGGTCCAAGTGAACCGTCTCTCTCTTCTCTTGACGGCGGCTGCTCTTCTGTGGGCCTGTCCAGTCATGGCCCAACCGGCCTCCCCGGAGATGCTCAAGAATCGCCTTCTCCATCAGATCCAAGCGATCGAGCGAGAGTATGACGGAGTCCTGGGGGTGGCGATCCGGGATCTCCAAACGGGGGAGGAGATGCTGGTCAATGGCGAATTGACCTTTCCCACGGGGAGTTCGATCAAGATCCCGATCCTCGTCGAGTTACACAAGCAAGCGGCAGCGGGCTCGCTCCGCTTGACCGATCGACTTGCCATTTCCAAGAAGGACCAAGTGGGGGGCAGTGGAGTCCTGCTCCACTTCGCGCCCGAAAGCTCGCAGGTGAGCCTCGAAGACCTCTCGATCCTGATGATCGCCCTCAGCGACAATACCGCGACCAATCTCCTCATCGAGCGGCTGGGAATGGAGCAAATCAATCAAACCCTGGCCGATCTTGGACTGGGGGCCATCCGCCTGCAACGGAAGATGATCGACCTTGGCGCCATGGCACGGGGAGCGGAGAATCTGGCAACTCCACGGGAGGCGGCGCGGCTGATGGAGCTGCTCGCCCTCGGCAAGGTCGTCAGTCCAGAGGTGAGCGCGGCGGTGCGGCGGACCCTCCGGATCCCCAAGGCGAGCCCGATTCCCAAGCTCCTTCCTGCCTCCGTCGCGATCGCCAACAAACCGGGAGCGGTCGAGGGGGCTGCCTGCGATTGGGCGATCGTCGAAGTGCCGAACCGTCCCTTCACCATTGCGATCATGACGACCTTCAATGGGGAGCGGGTAGATGCAGACGAGGCCATCGCCCGCATCTCCCGCCTCGCCTACGACTACTTCTCCCGTCTTGCCCGCTCGACCCCCTACGGGGCCCGAGTCCCTCTGCCAATCCTGCTCGATCCCAAAGGGTCTGGCGCCCGCCCTTGAGATCACTTGGTTGAATGGTTTCCGAGCTGGATGGCTCGATCATCCCCAAAAGCTTGGAACAGCCTCCGTCCTCCCCTCGTATCTCTCCCCTTGAAGACTTAGTTCCTGTGGTCTCGATGGTTGGGCAGCCAACAGGTGATGCTCTGCCCGCCTGAGATTGACCCGCCTTTCCCCCGCTCCAGATCGGAGCGGGGAGAGCGCTTTCATCCAAAGGATCGATACAATGAAAGGTCTGGCCAGGAGACGCGGAAGAGCTTGGGGGATAGCGGTGGGGCTGCTGATGGGGATTGTGCTCCTGAGTTGGCAGTACTGTGGAAAACAGGAAGCAGCGATCGATCCGGCCCGATTGGTCAAGGTCGAGGAGGGGGCAATCGCCCGCTCGGTAGTCGCGACGGGCCGAGTCGAGCCCATCACCAAGGTCGAAGTCAAATCGAAGGCGAACGGCATCATCAAATCACTCCAGGTCCGGGTCGGAGAGCGGGTCCGTCCGGGACAAGTCCTCGCCGAGCTTGACCAAGAGGATCTCGCGGCCCGACTCCGGGAGGCACAAGCGGGGCTGCAGGCCGCCGAGTCCAATCTGACAGCGGCCCGCGCGCAGCTGGCCAAGCACCAGGTCGAGGCAGAAGGCCCCGACATTCCCTTCACGCGCCGGAACCTCGAGCGATCCGAGAGGCTCCACCGGGACGGAGTCCTGCCGCAACAGACACTCGAAGATGCCCGCAACAACCACGAGCTCGCGGTCAACCGACAGAAGATTGCCCAGGCGCAGCTCGGAGTCAGCGAGGCGCGTCAAGGACAGGCTGCGGCGGAGGTGGCCCACCGCGCCGAGGTCCGGCGCGTCGCCGCGCG
>JBMUAP010000250.1:0-5405 GCA_049454155.1 Blastocatellia bacterium | reverse complement strand
TTGTTCGATTGTCTGACGAGAGACATAGGCGATCTCCTTGATGATCAGGTCTCGTGCCCGCCCCATGGTCTGCTGCTCTTCAGGGGAGAGCGACTTGGACCGGCTCAGTTTAGACATCGTTTTGAGGGAGTCGGCTAGATCGTAGATCTCTCCGGTCGCCATGCGTTCGGCATTCCGGGCGTTGCGCTTGCGATGATCGGACGCGACTTCGATATCCTGACCGAGAAAGCGAATCAACTCAGGGATGTCGGATTTATCGATCAGTTTCCTCACCCCAACGTCAACCGCCTTGGCTACGGGAACCAGAATGGTCGTGCTGTCCTGTGAGTCGAGCGGTTTGAGGGAGTAACATTTGACCACCATTCCCCCAGCCGCCTGCTCGACAATGCCAGCGACCCGGCAGATGCCAAGTCGAGGATAGATCACCTTGTTTCCTTCCCGATATGTCAATGATGTTCTCCTGACTCTCGTAAGTGCCCTGCTTCTCTTTCGCGCCCCCACCAGCAACTTGAGAAGAGAGCCGCTGATCGACAATCAACCGGACATTCCCCCGATCAGTTGGCGTCGTCCTGCCACGAAGAGTGCTCGATCAAGGCAGTCTGCTGGCTTGCTGCAACAGGTCACCCTCGACTTGATCAATCAAGATCAGACGCCCGCTCATACAAAAAAGTGAGATCATTGTAACACACTTCGCGGCAATTGAACGGGGGGAGCAGAAAAATGGGTCAAAAATAGCCATTTGCTGCCGCAATTGCTGCGCAGAGAGAAGCAGGCGTGGGTTCAGCGCGGGCGTTGCTGGCCGAGCGTATCGGTGCCGAAGGTACCGATCCCCTTGAAGGTGAAGGCGAAGAGAATGCGGTTCTCGTTACGGAGACCGGCGTTGAAGGTGACATTCTGGATATTGAGACTGCAGCAATCCCAGGCCCAACCGAGCGAGGTGGTGAAGTTGATCAGCTTCCGCTCGCGGGGGAGGGCGTCGAAGCGGCGATCCCGCAGGTCATAACTGAGGGTGGCTCCGGCGTAGGGCCCCCGTGCAGGGTTGCCGAGGAGCGTCGAGAAGTCGACCTGGTTCCCCGGGAGGGAGCTGGGGTCGAAGCGTTGCTGATCGATGCGGACCCGGCGGGTGACGTACCAATTTTGACTGAAGGAGACGAGGCCGCGTCGAATTCCTGAACCGACGATGAGGTCGCGGAGCCCGTGCAGTTGGGGGTCATAATTGATCCGCAGATCTCCAAAGAGCAGGTCGTTCGGCCGCCAACGGGTCCGGAGGTTGAGCGGGGAGACTTGCCGGAGGGCACCGCCGAAGGCGAACCCGGCGAGGGTATTGATCGGGAAGAACTGATTGCGGACTCCTTCGCGAAAAGCTCCGCCAAATGTCGGATCGAAGAAATATTTCTGTTGAATGGTGACGTTGAGAAGCTCGTGCGCTTGCGGAGCCTCCCCCTCCCGAAGGACGCGCCGGACGAGAAAGCTGTTGCTGACACCGAAGGCGAGTTCGTTCGTGCCAGCGACAACGTCGCGTTCATCGACCCGCAGGGTCCGATCGAAGCGATCGATCCCGGCGATGCGCCGATATTCGACAAACGGCTCGATGAGGTGCTTGAACCAGGGCGATCCATCCCGCCGCCGGAAGATCCGAGCCAAGGCGGGGGCGCGGAGATCGACTCCGAAGTCGACATACTGGCGGTGGAGGTCGCGGCCAACGACCTCCCGCTGGACGGGATCGAGGCTGTCGCTGTAGAAGGTCGAGCGAAAGGCGAGCGTTGGAGTCAGCTTGAATCCTGCCCAGGAGGGCAGTGGCAAGGTCAGCCGCGGCAGAAGGTCGAAGCGTTGCACCGCGGAAGGGGTCTTGAGATCGACGCGTCCGCCGCTGGTCTCGCTTCTTCGTACCCCTTCGACCGCCCCTTCGAAGGAGAAGTAGACGGGCAGGGACGAGCGGAGCCGGGTGCTGCGCCGGTTCCACTCGAGACTCGGCAGGCGGCGCACCTTGACGATCCGGTCGGCGATGAAGGAACTCTGCTCACCAAAAAAGGCGTTGAAGCTGTTGGCCCCCCAGTTGCGGCTGGCGTAGAGGAGAAACCGCTCTTCGGGCGAGATTGCCGCTTGAATATTCTCGGCAAAGATCTGCCGAAAGGCGAAACTGGAGGTGACATTGACATCGGCGGCGAGGACAAACCCATTCCGGGTGCGATAGCCCGCATCGGCATAGAAGCTGCTGCCCCCTTGATCGACCCCCTTTTCACCAAAGAGCCGGTCAAAGACGAGGAAGGACCCGAAATTGATTCGCGAGGTCTCGTCGGGACGCGCGCGAAAGTCGTAGCCGAGACCGATGCCTCGCTTCGAGAAGAGGTCCCCCCGGATGAGGATATCTGCGGAGCGGCCGAGCGTCTGATAGTAGGCAATATTCAGGGTCCTTCCCTTGAGAGTCGAGGATCCTGAGCCGGGCAGAAGAAAGCCGGAGGAGCGGTCCTTGCGGCTGATCGAGATCGAGGCGTAGGGGACGTAGAAGACGGGAATATTCTTGAGACGCAAGAGGGCGTGATAGACCTTGGCCCGTTGATTGAGTTCGATGCGGGCACGGCTGGCCGTGAGGCTCCACTTGGGCACGGCCTCCTGACAGGCAGTGAGGATCGCACGGCGCAGGCCGTAGGTCTGCGTGTCGAGCTTGTCGACTTGGTCGGCATCGACGATGATGACCGTGCCATCAGGGGTCCGGTTGGTGAAGGCGGTGGCCCCTTGGATCGTTCCCAGCTTGGTCCGGGCATTGAATTCGAGACGCGTACCAACGAGCCGTTGCCCCTCTTGTTCAAAGTAGACATTTCCCTCGGCACGCAACTCTCCGGTGACCCGGTCATACTCGACACGCTCGGCAATCAGAAAGATGTCCCCGTAGCGGACTTGGACGTTGCCTTGCGCGAGGAGGACATCTCCCTGGGAAGATTGAAAATCGGACGAGATCTCGACCGTCGACGCGGTTTGCGGTGCCGCCTCGGCGGTAATGACGACTTCAGAGGTCTCGACACGGCGACGGGCTTTCACCTCCGCTTCGGCCGCTCCGACAGGGTTCTCGACGCGGCGTTCGGTCGTCTCGGGTCGCTGGGCAAAGACGGGGCTCACGGCGAAGAGGACTGGGAGGATGAGGGTCCATCCGTGCCGCCAAGACGGGTGGGCGCTCCATCGGGAGTGCCGTTGACGGGGCACTCGGCCGGGAGGAGGACCCTCTGGGTGCAATGGGGAGAGATGGTCGAGTATGAAAGCAATTCTCAATGAGGGGTCCTGTCTTGGTCTGTGCGAGTGATGTCTCTTCCGGGGTTACGTCGGGCATCCAACTTCGTGACAGTGGCGTCGCGACAGTCGAGCGGGAAGCGTTACCGGCCCCCCACTGTAGCGGCGAGAATGCGGTCATACAACTGGTCAGGAACAAGGGCTTCGGGCGCCACCTCCAGGGATTGACGCACCCCTTCGACCAAGCGCTGACAACTGTCGCAGAGCAGAAAGTGGTCTTCAAATGGTTGGACCGATCGAGTGAATCGCTCGGGGAGGCGGTCAGCAGAGGACATCGAAAAGAAGAGCTGGGGCTCAACAGTGGATGGAGGAAGGATGCTCCCAGTCATCTCTTCCCATTCCTCCCGATCATTCTCTTGGATGAAATAGTCGAAGATGAGCTGATCGAGCGTTGGACAGCTGAGCATTGCCCCGACGGAAGTGGCCTCGACAAGGCGTTCCTCGACCCCCCGTTCCTCCAACAGCTCGTGAGCAGGTGCCAAGCGGATGGCCTGCCGGCAAGCTTCGACCACTGCGCGAACCTCGTTAAAAAGTCGATGGCAGGATGTACAGGCGAGGAGGTGCTCGGCAAATGGCCGGCGCAGCGGCCGGTCGATCTCGTGGTCGAGATAGTCACTGATCAGCAGCTCGAATCGGCCACAGTCGATCTGATTGTCCAGCCGATTGTTGTGGTCTTCCATTGTGAATCTCCGTCACAGTGCCAGCGTGCTTGATGCACGCTCGAACGAGCCGGCCCCGTCGCGCGAAAGGAGAGCGTGCCTTCTGCACATTCCGGGCAGACCATCAAGTCGCCTGCTTGCCGATCCCGTTTCTCCTCGGGGTGAGGCAGAGCAATCTTCAACAAGCGGCATTCTAGGGCGGTCTGGAGCTCAATTCAAGGAGGGGAAGGGCGAACAAGCAGCCGGGGAGAGGGCAGGGAGGAATCAGGCGCGGGGGGAAGATTTGGTGAAGTAGAGCCCAATCATACTGGTCGACCAGATGAAGACGGCCAGTGCACGCCCCTGCCAGTAGGGCGAGAAAGCGCCAGTCACCAGGAGCGTCAGGGTGACCAGACCGGCGATGCGCCATTTCTGGTGGCGCGTCAACCCGCGCTTCTCTCGAAAGGCGAGAATGTAGGGGCTGAGTACGGGATGGGACATGAGCCAGCGATACCAGCGATCACTCCCGCGGGCAAAACAGTAAGCAGCAAGGAGAAGAAACGGGGTGGTCGGCAGAAGCGGGAGCGGAATTCCCAGAACTCCCAGTCCCACGCAAATGAACCCTACTGCCAGATGGATCTTCCTCGAGAGCGGGCGAGCGAGTGGACGGATGGTCTGGGTTGTTTCGATCGATTTTTGCATAGCAACAATGGTTATTGTGCTTCAGAAAAAGACCGAATGCAAATTTGACAGGCTGGGTTGAGGCCCCTATCATCAGAGCCGGTTTGGGCGGGGTCACTTCCCTGCTCCTGCTGTGACGCTGGGAAGCGGAATGCTCGTCAGCCAATCTGGGCAGACCACATCGGATCCGACAGCGAAGACGATCCCCACGACAAAACCGGGCCGGCAACAGCACAGTTGGGGGGGTGCTAGAGCAAGTGGCTAATGGGCCCAAGAGCAGAACCACAGGAGAAGAAGAGATGTGCGTCTATGACAGCAAGGACCTGATGAGCATCAAAGCCGCGGGACGGGAGTTTGATGTTCCGACGGTGACACTCGAATTGGCGATTCGGCAGGGGAGCTTGCGGGCGATTGTGCAGGAAGGGCAATCCTGGCTGCTCCGTCCGGACGTCGAGCAGTTTGTCAAACGGACCGTCAAGCAGGGAGCGGGCAATCGGGTCATCAGCTCCTTTCGACGGTAATCCTCCCCCGACAGGAGCGTTGATCTGGGCATGCGCGAACGACTGGGACAGAAGGTCGGCCAATTCACCGAGTCGGTCATCCGCGAGATGACGCGGCAGGCAGCGCTCTACGGGGCGGTCAATCTCTCGCAAGGGTACCCGGACTTTCCCGCGCCAGCAGAGATCAAACAGGCCGCCTGCCAAGCGATCGAGGCCGATGTCAATCAGTATGCGATCACCTGGGGAGCTCCTCCCTTCCGCCGTGCGATCGCCGAGAAGACGCGTCAGCACCTTGGGCTGG
>JBMUAP010000249.1:0-5414 GCA_049454155.1 Blastocatellia bacterium | reverse complement strand
CGCCAATGCCGGGTTTCCCTGCCTCCTGCTCGATATGGCACCACGGGAGCTGACCGCAGAAGAGGCCGCCAAGGGCCTGACGCTCGAATCGCGAGCGGTGCGCAACCGGATCGTCCAGGCAGGCTTTGACGCAGCCCTCAAAGCCAAACCGGCCGCCTACTTCACGCCCGAGACTGCCAAACGCGTTCAGATCGGCAACTTCTCTGACGACCTCCCCAAGCTCAAGGAGTGCGACTGGGTGATCGAGGCGATCGTCGAAAACCTCGCCATCAAGCAGGACCTCTTTTCACGGGTCGAGCCCCATCTGCACCGGGACGCAATCATCAGCTCCAACACCTCCGGAATTCCCATCTCCTCCCTGGTCGAGGGGCGAGGAGAGACCTTCCGTCGGCGCTTCCTCGGAACCCATTTCTTCAATCCGCCACGGTATCTCTATCTGCTGGAGCTGATCTCCGGCCCAGAGACCGATCCGACGATCGTCGAAGAGATGGCCGATTTCTGCGACCGGTATCTCGGCAAAGGGATCGTCCGGGCCAAGGACACGCCCAACTTCATCGCCAACCGGATCGGGATCTTTGCGATGGCGGGAGCCTTGCAGAACATGCTGACCTACGGCTATACCCCGGAAGAGATCGACTCCTTCACTGGAACGATCATCGGGCGAGCCAAGAGCGCTTCCTTCCGGACCCTCGATGTCGTCGGCCTGGATACGTTCGCCTATGTTGCCAACAACCTCTATGAGGGTGTTCCGCAAGACGAAAAGCGGGAGACCTTCCGGCTGCCCGAGCTGATCTCAAAGATGCTCGAGCGGAAGATGCTCGGGAACAAGACGAAGCAGGGGTTCTTCAAGAAGGTCGGGGACCAGATCCTATCGCTCGACCTCGAGACACTGGAATACCGGGAACGCCGCAAAGTCCGGTTCCCCTCTGTCGACGAAGCAAGGCAGAAGGAGGATCTGGGGGATCGCCTGCGGACGCTGGTCTACGCGACAGATCGGGCGGGAGAGTTTCTCTGGCGTGGCACCTGCGAAGAACTCTGCTACGCCGCCAATCGCATTCCAGAGATTGCCGAAACGGTGGTCGAGATCGACAACGCCATGAAGTGGGGCTTCGCGCGGGAGTGGGGTCCGTTCGAGGTCTGGGATGCCATTGGATTGGAGCGCTCCGTGGCACGGATGAAGGCGGAGGGGCGCGAAGTGCCCGCCAAGATCGAGGAGATGCTCGCTGCCGGCGTGACCAGCTTCTACCGGAGCGAAGCGGGCGTGCGCTACTTCTACGACTTCGCCACCCGGAGCTACCTGCCCGTCCCCGTCCCGGCCGGTCTGACCGTGCTCAAGTCGCTGCGGGAGCGCAATCAGGTGATCAAGCGGAATGCGGGTGCCAGCCTGGTCGACCTCGGCGACGGTGTCGCCTGTGTCGAGTTCCACTCGAAGATGAACGCGCTGGGCGAGGATCAGATTGGGATGATCCAGTTCGCGCTCAAGGAGGTCGAGAAGAACTTTCTCGGACTGGTGATCGGCAACCAAGGCGAAAACTTCTCCGCTGGGGCCAACATCATGATGATCCTCATGGCGGCACAAGAGGGCGATTGGGATGAACTCTCGATGGCGGTCCGCCAGTTCCAGCAGACAGTCGTCTCGCTCCGCTACTCTGCGAAGCCAGTGGTCGTCGCCCCGCATCACCTGACGCTCGGCGGAGGGTGCGAGATGGTCATGCACTCAGATCAGGCAGTGGCGGCGGCAGAGACCTACATCGGCCTGGTCGAAGCGGGGGTTGGCCTCCTTCCCGGTGGAGGAGGAACCAAAGAGATCGCGCTCCGGGCAGCGGAGATTGCCGAGAGTGTCCCCGGCGCCGATCACTTCGAGGCGCTGCGCCGCCTCTTCGAGCTGCCGGGAATGGCCAAAGTGGCGACGAGCGCGGCCGAGGCTAGAACGTGGGGGTTGCTGCGCAGCGGCGACCGCATCGTCATGAACGACCGACGTGTCCTCGCTGAGGCGAAGCGGAGCGTCCTCCACCTCGCCGCCAGCGGCTATGTCGCCCCCGTCATGCGGCAGGATATCTTGGTTTTGGGAGAGCCCGCCCTCGCCAAGTTCAAACTGGGGATCCATATGATGAAGCGGGGTCGCTTCATCAGCGAGCACGACGGACTGATCGGAATGAAGATCGCCGAGGTCATCTGCGGGGGATCGATCTCCCGTCCGCAGCGTGTTTCAGAGCAGTACCTCCTGGACCTCGAACGCGAGGCCTTTGTCAGCCTCTGCGGGACACGAGCGACCCAGGAGCGGTTGGCTCATATGCTCAAGACCGGCAAACCCCTGCGGAATTGATCCCCCGATCCATTCGGATCTCAAGAAGTTGCGGGCCAGAACCGCTGCCTCAAGATGTAGCCAGAATCAAGGAGAAGAATGATGCGGGAAGCAGTAATCGTCAATGCGGTGCGCACGGCCGGCGGCAAAGCTCCGCGCGGTACGCTCAAGGACTTTCGCCCAGACGACCTGGGAGCCGCGGTCGTCAAGGCCCTCTTGGCAGGAGCTCCCGGAATGGCCCCCGAGGAGGTCGATGACGTCGTCATCGGCTGCGCAACCCCGGAGGCCCAGCAGGGGATGAACATGGCGCGCCAAGTCGCGCTCCTCGGCGGACTGCCGGTGAGCAGCTCGGCCATCACACTCAACCGCTTCTGCTCCTCCGGCCTGCAGGCGATCGCCAGTGCCGCCGAGCACATCATGTGCGGCGGGGCCGAGGTCTCGATCGCCGGTGGCGTCGAATCGATGTCGATGCTCCCGATGGGGGGCCACAACCTCTCCCCCAACCCGACGCTGGTTGAAGGATATCCAGACACGTACCTCAATATGGGATTGACGGCGGAGAACCTCGCGGTCAAACATCAGATCTCCCGGGAGCAGGCCGATGAGTTTGCGGTCGCCTCGCACCGCAAGGCTGCCGCGGCGATCGATGCCGGCAAGTTTGTCGACGAGATCGTCCCCTTGAGCGTCACCAACCGGGATCTCGAACTGGATGAGAAGGGGCGTGGCAAGGTGCGGATTCGCGAGTCGGTCTTTCAGGTGGACGAAGGGGTCCGCCGCGAGACGACCCTCGAAGCACTCGCCAAGCTTCGACCCGCCTTCCTGCAAGGGGGGACGGTGACCGCTGGCAACTCCTCGCAGACAACGGATGGTGCCGCCGCGGCGCTGATCATGACCCGTGAGCGTGCCGCCGCGCTCGGCCTGACGCCCCTCGCTCGATTTGTCGGCTTTGTCACGGGGGGAGTCGCGCCGGAAGAGATGGGGATCGGCCCAGTCGTCGCCATTCCCAAATTGCTGAAGATGACCGGGATCTCCGCCGAGGAGATCGACCTCATTGAATTGAACGAGGCCTTTGCCGTCCAAGCCCTCTCGGTCATCAAGGTGCTGGGGCTCGATCCGGAAAAGATCAATGTCAATGGTGGGGCGATCGCCCTCGGCCACCCGCTCGGCTGTACTGGAGCCAAATTGACGGCAACCCTGCTCCACGAAATGCGGCGTCGCCGGGCGCGTTACGGCCTCGTCACGATGTGCGTCGGCGGTGGGATGGGAGCCGCTGGCCTCTTCGAAAACCTGATGAGATAGTCGAACTCTGGCGAGCCCCTGGTCTCGCCGCCACGGGCCCTCAAGCCCAGAGGCTTACGCCTAGAAAGGAAGATCGATGGTCGCAGCAATGGAAAAAGAGACGATGAGTGGCGGTGGATTTCTTCTGCAGGAGAGCGTTCCCGCCCAGATCTTCACCCCGGAAGACTTTACTGAAGAACAGGTCATGATCGGCCAGACGGCTGATGAGTTCATGGAGAAGGAGGTCATCCCGAACCACGAGCGGCTCGAGGAGAAGGATCTGGAGTTGCAACGCAAGTTGATCCGCGACGCCGCCGAACTGGGGATGATCAACGCCGCGATCCCGGAGAAGTTTGGCGGGCTGCAACTCGACCATGTCTCCCAGATGCTCATCGCCGAGAAGATCTCTGGAGAGGCCTCCTTTGCCACTGGCTTTGGGGCGACCAGCAGCATCGGCCTCCTCCCGATCGTCTTCTTCGGCACCGAGGCGCAGAAGGCCAAATATCTGCCCAAGATCGGCTCCGGGGAGTGGATCAGTGCCTACTGCCTCAGCGAGTCGTCCTCCGGATCGGATGCCCTCAACGCCAAGACGTCGGCTCGGCTCAGCGAAGACGGGCAACATTGGATCCTCAACGGCGAGAAGATGTGGATCACCAACGGCGGGTTTGCCGATGTCTTCATCGTCTTCGCCAAGGTCGATGGCGAGCACTTCACCGGCTTCATCGTCGAACGAAACGATCCCGGATTCAGCAACGGCAACGAAGAGCACAAGCTCGGGCAGCGGGGCTCCTCGACGACCTCGATTCCGCTTGTCGACTGTCGGATTCCCAAGGATCGCCTCCTCGGGGAGATTGGCAAGGGCCACCTCATCGCCTTCAACACCCTCAACTTTGGACGGCTGAAGATGGGTGCGGGGGCGATCGGCGGCGCGAAGCGGGCCCTCGCCCAGTCGGCCAAGTACGCTGCCGAGCGCCATCAGTTCAAGCGGCCGATCGCCTCCTTCGGTGCCATCAAGTATAAACTCGCGGAGATGCTCACCCGGATCTACGCCGTCGAGTCGGCCGTCTACCGGACCTCCGGCCTGATCGAAGCCCGCGAGCAGACGATCGACATCCATAACCCCGCCGAGGTGCTCAAGGCGGTCGAGGAGTATGCGATCGAGTGCGCCATTCTCAAGGTCGCCGGCACGGAAGCCCTCTTCTATGCTGCCGATGAGAATGTCCAGATCCACGGTGGCAACGGTTTCACCGAGGACTATCCTGCCGAAGGGATCTACCGGGACTGCCGCGTCAACCGCATCTACGAGGGGACCAACGAAATCAACCGGCTGCTCATCCCTGGGCAACTGATCCGGCGCGCGATGAAGGGTGGCCTGCCCCTCTTCGCCGCGGCGCTCAAACTGCAGGAGGAGCTGCTCGCCGGCCCCTCTTTCGATGGCGAGGAGGACGACTCTCCGCTCGCCAACGAGCGCAAGCTCGCCGCCAACGCCAAGAAGATCGCGCTGATGCTGCTCGGCTCCGCCGCACAGAAGTTCCGCGAAGGGCTCTCTGAGCAGCAGATGGTCCTCTCCTGGACGGCGGATGTGATCATCGAATCCTTCCTGATGGACAGCCTGATCGGGCGGACCGCGAAGATGGTCGCCCGGGAAGGGGAAGAGAAGCATGCACTGGCGGTCGAGGCGACGCGGCTCTATACCCACGATGCCATCAATCGGATCGAGATCGCCGGGCGCAACGCGCTCGCGGCTATTGCCGAGGGAGACGAACTGCGGACCTTGCTCGCCGCGCTCAAGCGGTTCGCCAAGCAGACGCCGCTCAACACGGCCGCGATC
>JBMUAP010000248.1:0-5417 GCA_049454155.1 Blastocatellia bacterium | reverse complement strand
CCGACTTCGCCACGGCCTGATCGTGTTCCGCCTGGGCCCGGCGCTTCTCCATCCGCGGCTGGTCGTCGTCGATGCGGGCGATCTCGTCTCCCTTGGCCAGCGTGTCGCCCTCGCGCAGCGGAAGTTCCACCAGCACTCCCGCCTCACGGGCCGGCACCTTCGCCTCCTCGATGAGCGACACGAATCGCTCCCGGGTGACGAAATGGTAGTGCTGCCCATCGATCTCCCCCGGTCTGGGAGAACGGGAAGTATAGGAGACGGACGGGCGTACCCGCTCATCCCGCCGCAGCACCTCCGCAACCAGAGTCGTCTTCCCTGCCCCTGATGGTGCCGACACAATGATGAGGTTTCCACTCATATCCCGCCCGGCTCCCGCAGCCTCACTCGACGTTGAGGGACTGTTCGCGCAGCTTCTCGACCTCGGTCTTGATGGCGATCGCCGCGTCACAGATCGCCAACTCCGCCGATTTCGAGAGGACGGTATTGGCCTCCCGATTGGTCTCCTGGAGGAGAAAATCGAGCTTCTTCCCGATCTCGGTCCCAGTCTCGTTCAGGAGCAGATCGCGCAACTGCGCGAGGTGGCTCCGCAGCCGCGCAATCTCCTCGGTGATGTCGCTCCGCTCCGCCAGGTAGGCCACCTCCTGGGTGAGGCGCGCCTCATCCAGCACCGTCCGATCGAGCAGCTCCCCGACCCGCTTGCGCAGCTTTTCCCGATAGGCGTCGACGACCCCCGCCTCATTGGCCTCGATGACGGCGAGATGGGTCTCGATTCGCGAAACCCGCAGAAGCAGTTCACGCTGCAACTCTTCTCCCTCGACCTCCCGCATCGCCACAAGGCGATTCAACGCCACGGAGAGCGCCTCTTCGATGCCCAAGACGACCTCCTCGGCCAGCCCCTGGGCCGCCTTCGGCTGCAGGACATTGGGGAGTCGGGCCACGGTCGGCAGGTCGGGCTCGCCGACCAGTCCAAACTCGTCCCGCATCGTTCGCAAGGCATCGAGATAGCCCCGAATCAGCGCCCGGTTGAGCTCGTACTCGACCGTTCCTGTCTGGGAGAAGCTGATGTTGACATCGACCCGTCCCCGTGAGAGCCGTGCCTGGATCCGCTTCTTGAGGACGATCTCCAGCGAGGCCAGCTCCGCTGGTGCGCGCCAATGAATATCAAGGTTGCGGTTATTGACGGAGCGCAGGTCGACCGTCACGCTGAAGGTCTGCCCATTGACGGCCCCCTGCCCAAATCCTGTCATGCTCCTGATCATCGTCAATCTTCCCCTTTTCAACTCTCTTGTCCGGACGAAGCGGGTGAGGGGGCGCGCTCGGGCGCGACGGGCCGATCCTCCTCGGCAAACTGCAACTCATAGAGACGCCGGTAGATCCCGCCGCGATCGAGCAGTTCCTGGTGCGTTCCCATCTCGGCGAGGCGGCCCGCTTCGAGAACGAGGATGCGATCGGCCCGCCGCACCGTGGAGAGGCGGTGCGCGATGACGATCGTCGTCCGGCCCGCCATCAGATTGTTGAGCGCCGACTGGACCAGTCGCTCACTCTCCGTGTCGAGCGCACTCGTTGCCTCGTCCAGAATCAGGATCGGGGCGTCTTTGAGAAGGGCCCGTGCGATCGCGACCCGCTGCCGCTGCCCTCCGGAGAGGATCAGCCCACGCTCCCCGACCACCGTCTCATAGCCCTCTGGCAATCGCTGGATGAACTCCTCGGCGAGTGCGGCCCGGGCGGCCGCAGCGATCCGCTCCCCCCCTGGATCACTCCCTCCGGCACCGTAGCCGATGTTGGCCCGCACCGTCTCGTTGAAGAGGCTCACCTCCTGCGTAACCATCGCAATCTGCTCCCGCAACGACGCCAGCTCGATGTCCCGCACATCGACGCCATCGATGCGGATCTCCCCTTCCGTCACATCATAGAGCCGCGGAATCAGGTTGGTCAGCGTGCTCTTCCCTGCTCCACTCTGCCCAACGATCGCGACCATCTCCCCCGCCCGGACGGCGAAGGAGATCCCCTCCAGCACCCGCTGCTCGAAGCCCCCCCCGTAAGCGAAGGAGACCCCACGAAACTCGATCTCCCGCGCAAACGGGGCCATCGGCCGAGCCCCTGGACGGTTCTGCGTCTCGCACGCCTCGTCGAGCAGCCGGAAGATGCGGGCTGCCGAGGTCAATCCTTGCTGCAGATCATGCTGCAGACGACTCAGCCGACGCACCGGATCGTAGGCCTTGAACATCGCCACCAGGAAGGTCGCAAACCCACCCAGGCTCATCTGTCCGAGCAGAATGCTCCGCTGCGCGTAGAGCAGCAACGAGGCCACGGCGACAATCCCGACCGTCTCCAGCACGATCGGCGACAGAAAGTAGATCCGCATCGCCCGCAACTGATCTCGCATCTGCTGCCGGGCCGATCGTCCGAAGCGCGCGCTCTCGTACCCCTCCATGCCAAAGACTTTGACGACGCGTTGCGAGGAGAGGGCCTCTTGCGCCACGTCCAACATCTCCGCGCCACTCTCCTGCCGGGAATGGAGGTGCCGCCGCAGCCGTTGATTGAAGGTCGTCGTCAACCAGGCCACCGGCGGACCGAGCAGGAGAATCGCCAACGCCAACCGCCAGTTGAGCCGGAAGAGCAGCACGAGATAGACCGTCAGCGAGACAGATTCCCGCAAGAGGTCCCGCAACGTGTCCGAGACCGACCGCTCGACGAGGGCCGCGTCGCTGACCAGATGCGCCGTCAACTCGTTGGTCGAATGGCGCGCAAAGAAGGGCGCCGCTTGGCGAATAATGTGATCATAGAGCGACGAGCGCAGGTCGGCAATGACGTGCTGCCCAATGTAGCTCATCGAGTAGGAGGAGAAGTACTCCGTCGCCCCCTTAAGCAGCGTGAAGGCGACCAGCAGGTAGGCGATGACGTCCAGCCCCGCCGTTCCTCCCGGCAACCACCGCGTCCAGAAGAGCGGCTTCCCGACCGCCGCCTGCCCGAACTGACTGCCCGCCAGCGTGTCGAAGATCGGCTGCAGCAGCAGAATCGTCGCCCCTTCCAGCAGGCCTGTCGCGATCATCAGCAAGAGCGAGCCAATAAAGATCGTCCGGTACGGGCGCAGATAACGCAACAGTCGGGAAAGTTCTCGCATGACGAACGATGTGGTGGCTGTCCCCCCTCCCCCTTTGACGGAAGGGTAAAAAAAGAGCCATCATAACGGTGGCTCTCTGGAAGCGTCAAGCAAAGGATTTGGGCTAAAGCGGCAAGGCGGCACCCTGGTGAAGCCGACATCCGTCAAGGCATCGATTTGCAGGAGGAAGAATTGAAGGAACGGGCTCCGCTGCAGGAGGGAGTCGATTTTTACTGGGAGGGAGCCGCCATGGTCTTGACGCGGGTCTTTCACTTGCGCCGAGGCGAGTGTTGCGGATCGTGCTGCCGCCATTGCCCATTTGCCCCGCGCTGGACCCGCGGTGCCCAGATCGTCGCCCCCACGCCTCCACCGATCGAGGGGATGACAGTCCCGCCCTCACCCGAGGAGAGGACAGAGTCCGGATGATCGGTCACACCGGGTCAAGGAGCCGGGACGCGCATCGACTCGGCGACCGCCTCATCGACCTGCGGCCCAACATTGGTCTCCGGCTTCTTCGAAACCACGGCCAGCTCACTGACGATCAGATACCGCGCCTTCTCCATCATCTGTTTTTCGCGAAATGAGAGCGGCTTGAGCTGGTTGAGATAGGTGAGCGTCTTGAGAACCTGGGCAATCGCGAAGACATCGCCTCGGCGCATGACATCGGAGAACTCGCGAAAGCGATCCTTCCAATCGCGGGCGCTCGGAAACGGGAATCTTGCGCAGAGCTCCATCAGGAGATCCTGGCACTGACGCTGCAAGATCAAGCGACGAATCCCGATGGCCAGAACATTCTGGACCGGCACCATCACCGTCGAGTTGTTGATCTGCAACCGAAGAAGATAGAACTCCTGCTGGGTTCCCGCAATCTGACGAGACTCGATCTGTTCGATCGTCGCGACACCGTGGTTGGGATAGACAACCTTCTGCCCGACCTTGAATTCCACAGGGGGCTCCTTTCCTTGCGCATCGCGGAAGCAGACCGCGGGCGGCAAGTGTAATCTGCGTAATAGACTGAGTGTACCACCCCTCCCAGCGGAGGTGAACCCCCCTTCTTCTCAACGACAGATCCCGGGAGGAATGGACGCAGGTGGAGAAGAGGCTGGGTTCCCGGCCGGCAATCGGCAATCACGCACAACGACTGATCAACTGGACATTGATCCTCTCTCTGGGAAATACTGCGTGGGTCAAGGCCTGATGGGGCGATCGACGTTCCCCATGCGGGCCTCACCTTCCATCTCCCGGAGAATCGACAGAGAGAAGAGCCATGGCAGATCCAATCGTAATTGCGCGAGACGAAGAAGAGATCGTTCTGTTGCCCAAGATGGCCAACCGTCACGGGTTGATCGCCGGAGCGACCGGCACCGGCAAGAGCGTCACCCTGCGCGTCCTGGCGGAGCATTTCAGCCGGATGGGGGTCCCGGTCTTTCTGGCCGATGTCAAAGGGGACCTCGCCGGAATGTGCCAGCCCGGGGGAGAGAACCCGAAGATCCGCGAGCGGGCAGGAATCTTCGGATTGGACCAGTTCACCTTCCGTGCCTACCCGGTCGTCTTCTGGGACCTCTTCGGCGAGCAGGGACACCCGCTGCGCACGACCATCTCTGAGATCGGCCCGTTACTTCTCGCCCGCATCCTCGATCTCAACGAGACGCAGGGAGGGGTCCTCTCGCTCGTCTTCCGGGTCGCGGACGATCAGGGACTGCTCCTCCTCGATCTCAAAGACCTGCGTGCCATGCTCCAGCACGTCGCCGAGAACGCCAAAACACTGACGACCAGCTACGGGAACGTCTCCGCGGCGAGCATTGGCGCCATCCAGCGCCGCCTCCTTGAACTGGAGCAGCAGGGTGGGATGGCCTTCTTCGGCGAACCGGCGCTCAATCTGGCCGATCTGATGCAGACGGATGGAGGGGGGCGCGGCTACATCAACATCCTTGCCGCCGACAAACTGATGGGCTCGCCGAAGCTCTACGCGACCTTCCTTCTCTGGCTTCTCGCGGAACTCTTCGAGGACCTGCCGGAGGTTGGCGACCTCGAAAAACCGAAGATGATCTTCTTCTTCGACGAGGCCCACCTGCTCTTCAGCGACGCCCCTCCAGCGCTGCTCCAGAAGATCGAGCAGGTCGTCCGCCTGATTCGTTCGAAGGGAGTCGGCGTCTATTTCGCCAGTCAGAATCCGCTCGACATCCCGGACGTCGTCCTCGGGCAGTTGGGCAACCGGGTCCAGCACGCCTTGCGCGCCTTCACGCCGCGCGATCAGAAGGCGGTCCGCTCGGCAGCAAGCACCTTTCGGCAAAATCCCAAGCTGGCCGTCGAG
>JBMUAP010000247.1:0-5431 GCA_049454155.1 Blastocatellia bacterium | reverse complement strand
AATCGACAATCTCGGCCAGTTGGGAGGGGAAGGAGAGCTTCTCCTCCTCCGTCAATTCCAGATTGGCCAGCCGGGCAATCTTTTCAATCTCGTCCAAGGTGATCGGCATTCGTCATTCTCTCTGAAGGATGAATCGTCAGGGAAGTCCAGGGCATCATCCGTTGTCGTCAAGACCCATTGGGTCGGGAATGGCGCTCTTCGACGCGCTCAATCGACCGGGCTGCAGCGTGGAGGAAGATGGAACGCAGCTCCGGATCCCGAATCACCGCCGCATCCTCCTCCAAGCTCTCCATCAAGGCTTCGGTTCGATGGAAGGGGAAGGGAGCTGGCGCAACGACCGACTGGACCGCCTCAATTCGCGCCGGATCGATCTCGAAGACCACCCGGGTGACGAGGGGGGAACCGAGCAACCTCCCGATCCGGGCAAGATACTCGGGAGCGAACTGCTCGAGCTGTGTCTTCCAGGTGCGATCGAGCACGGCAATCCGCAGATGCTGCCCTTCGAGTGCCAGTGGCGCCGTCGCCGGCACCACTCCCGGCCCCGCCACTTGGCGCCAGACCGCAAAGACCAGCTGCTCCCGGACCACTGCGTCGTCCCCAGACTGACGCAACAGGCCTGGGATTGCTTGTAAGAGGCTCTGCATCTTCTTCTCCGGCGTTTCCGCCACCCCTGACTCTCCAGCCAACACCCCACTCGACTTCCGGAAGCGGGCATGGTCAAATCTTCCCCTTCCGGAATGGGGGTCAGTGTAGAGGAAAAGACGGGCTGGAACAAGACGCGGGCTGGAGATGGCCCCGCCGTAAAGGGCCGGAGACAGGAGAAACAAAGATGCAGGAAGGAGCAAAGCTGGTTCTGGCGTCAGGCTCCCCACGGCGGGCAGAGCTGCTGCGGGCTGCGGGAATCGACTTTACCGTCGAGGTCGCCGATGTCGATGAGACCCCACACGAGGGGGAGGCCCCGGCGGCCTATGTCGCCCGACTGGCACTAGCCAAAGCTGCGGTGGTCGCCCAGCGACGCGGGCCGGGGCATCGCGTCCTCGGAGCCGACACCACGGTCGTCATCCAGAACCAGATCATCGCCAAGCCGGTCGATGCCGAAGACGCCCGACGGATGCTGCAACAGCTCAGCGGTCAGTGGCACGAAGTCCTGACCGGCATTGCCCTCGTCGAGGATGACGAAGAACGAACCGAGGTCGAGACGACCCGAGTCGAGTTCGCTCCCCTCACCCCCGCCGAGATCGATTGGTACGTGGCCACCGGTGAACCGATGGACAAAGCCGGCGCTTATGGCATCCAGGGCTATGCTTCCCGCTTCATCGAACGGATCGAGGGGAGCTACGCCAATGTCGTCGGACTCCCCGTCCATCGGGTCTACCGCCTGCTGAGTGGAACGCCCCCCGGGGCCCACCTATAAAAATGCGGGAGAGGATCACCTCCTCCCCCGCACTGACTGCCGCCACCACTCGCGGTGTCGATTCCAACGATCAAAAGATTCCATTCAATTGCAGGAAGTGCCCCATCTTCTCCTTCTTCGTCAGAAGGTAGCGGTGAGCCGGCTCCTCGGCGTTGATCTCCAGCGGAACCCGCTCGACGACCTCGAGGCCTGCTTCGCGCAAGGCCTGCAGCTTCTCTGGATTGTTGGACATCAGACGGATCCGATGGGCCCCAAGCTGGCGAATCACCTCGGCGCACTGCGAATACTCGCGCTGGTCGATGTCAAACCCAAGGAGCAGGTTGGCCTCGATCGTATCGGCTCCCTCGTCCTGCAAGGCATAGGCGCGGATCTTGTTGATGATACCGATGCCCCTCCCTTCCTGATGCTGGTAGACGATGACACCCTTGCCCTCTTCCTGCACCATCTCCATCGACCGTTGCAGCTGCGGTCCGCAGTCGCATTTGAGCGAATGGAAGACATCCCCCGTCAAGCACTGGGAATGGATGCGAACCAGCGTCGGTTCAGTGGAGTCGATCTCGCCCTTGACGAGCGCAACGAACTCCTCTCCATTCGCGGTATCCCGAAATCCAATGATTCGGAATGGTCCAAACTCGGTCGGCAGGTTGGCCTCCGCCTCCCGGGAAATGGTCGTCACAACGACCCGGTTCTTCATCAAAATCCCCTTCGATCCAATTGTTGCTCGGTCGAGATTCGCTTGATCTTCGATCATCACCCTTCCATTCTCCACGATTCCTCCTCGCGATTCCTCTACCCTCGCCGCACGAAGCCCGACGGCGGGCCCTCGTCTCCTCGATGTTGCATTGGATAATCTGTTGTCTCGTCTCAATTGTTCTTTCTCTGCCCTGCCCTCATTCCATCCTCCCCTTAACGACTATAGGAGAGGGCCGAAGGTCGGTCAAGATCCTGCCAAAAGAACAATGTCACAAGCGTGAAACGTCTCTACCCTTTGAAAGACAAGGCGAACAATAGGGGAGGGGGATGGTAGGATAATCACGAGGGGATGGCGAAGTTATCACAAGGGCGGGATAGACCGGGGAAAAGACGATGGGATATGGGGGCGGAATGGTTGGGCTGGCGATTGCCAACGGCATCTGGATTGTCAGATGGCTGGCGCCAGGGCTGACCCGAGCCGAATGGGTGGCGGGCGGGGTTGTCACTGGGCTGGCGGGGCTCGCCTGGACGGGCTTTCTCTTCGCGTGGATGGTCGGATTGAACGCCACGTCGATCGGTTGGACCGCGGCCACGCAGGGGCTGCTACTGCTGGGATGGGTCGTCTGGCAGTGGAGGGAAGGTTGGAGGGGACAAGACCTGACTCGCCTGAGGCTGGCCGGATCCTCGTCGGAAGCGACGTGGTGGGCGGGCTGGACGCTCTTCTTCGGCTGGCTCTTCGGACGGGTCTGGCAGGTTGGAGCGTCCGGAGCGATCGAGACCGCGCCCGCGACCAACTATGGAGACCTGGCGTTTCACGTCAGCCTTATCACCTCCCTGGCCTGGGGAGAGAACCTCCCACCGGAGAATCCGATCTATTTCGGCCTCCCATTGACCTATCCCTTTCTGATCGACTTTCTGACCGCTTTTCTGTTGCGTTGCGGTGTGGGGTGGCGGGAGGCATTCCTCATCGGGAATGTCCCGTTGGCGCTGGCACTGGTCGGACTGGTCGAGCAGTTGACGAGGAGGTGGAGCGGAGGCAACCGACTTGCCGGACGCCTCGCCCCCCTCCTGCTCGTCTTGAGCGGGGGCCTGGGGTGGTGGCGTTTTGGGGAGGATCTCGCCGCGTGGTGGCGGAACGGGGGCCTGGGCCGGGAGGGGATCCTCTGGTTCTTGACCCACCTACCGGCGACCTACACCATCGGGAATGAGCTGTCGATCGCCGGTCAACCGGTCGCCTTGCAGTACGGAAATCTCTTGACGACCCTGCTGGTACCGCAGCGGTCGTTCCTCTTCGGACTGCCGATGGTGGCCTTGGTGCTCCTCCTCTGGCGGACAGCCTTGGTCGAGTCTCCCGCCGGCGGGCGGGGGAGCTGGCGGCTGATGGGACTGGCCGGTGCGCTGACTGGCCTGCTGCCGCTGCTGCACGCCCACGGCTTTCTCGCCATCATCCTCGCGAGCCTGCCGATGATGGTCCTCTACCGAGGCCGCGCCTGGATCGCCTTTCTCGTCCCCGCAGGGCTGCTCGCCCTGCCACAGGCGCTCTGGCTCGGGCAGTCCCGGATTCGCCAGACCCTCTTCCAGTTCCAACCCGGCTGGGAGGCGGGATCGACCCACCCGGTGCTCTTTTGGCTGGTCAACAACGGGGGCTTTCTCCTCGTCCTGATCGCGACGCTCGCCCTCTTTTCACGACGGCAGGGGTGGCAGGGGTGGCAGGGGTGGTGCCATCATGCCAGCCGTTTCTACTGGCCCTTCGCCACCTGGTTTCTGGTGCCGAACTTGGTCTTGCTGGCCCCGTGGGCGTGGGACAATATCAAGGTGTTGGCCTACTGGGCCCTGGCGTCGAGTTGCGTGGTGGCGATGGGGATGGCGTGGCTGCTTGGAGGAGAGTCGCCACTGGGCCGCCGGTGGGGCCAAGTGCTGGGCCTGGGTCTGGGGATCCTCTTGACCCTGGCAGGAGGGCTCGATGTCGCGCGCGGGCTCTCGCCGGCAGAGCGGGTCCCGCTCTTCAGCGCTGCCGATCAGGAGGTCGCGCAGCGGATCCGCGAGACGACGCCGCCGGCCGCACGGATCGTCCACGCCCCGATCCACAACGGCCCGGTCGCCCTCTCTGGGCGACGCTCGTTGATGGGCTACGCGGGCCATTTGTGGAGCCACGGCATCAACTATCGGGCCCGGGAAGAGGACCTGCAGCAGATCTTGACGGGAACGGAGGAGGCCGCCACCCTTCTCGCCAAGTATCGAATCGAGTATGTCCTGATCGGGCCGGCGGAGATGGTGATTTCGCCCCCGGCGTGCCTCTCCTGCTTTTCGGCCCGGTATCCGGTTATCTTTGAAGTGGCGGGTACGCGCCTCTTCCATATTCGTCATCGACCATGAATTCAGCTTCAGCGTCCCACTTCGTCGAAGTCGCGATTCCGTTGCCCGTGCATCAGACCTTCACCTACCGAGTCCCGGCGGGAATGGCCGAGGCCGCCCAGTCGGCAGAGAGCGGGACGGGAATTCAGCGCGGGTGCCGGGTCATCGTCCCCTTCGGCAAGCGGATGTTGACGGGCTATATCGTCGAAGTGATGGAGACGATCGCGGAGACAGGCCAGGCCGCAGAAGATCTGAAAGAGGTCGAGGAGCTGCTCGAGGTCGTCCCGCTGATCTCCGAGGAGATGATCGGCCTGACCAAGTGGGTCGCCGACTACTACTACGCGCCCTGGGGAGAGGTTCTCAAGGCGACCCTCCCGGCAGGGATCAACATCGATACGGAGTGGATCGTCTCCGCCACCGAGGAGGGCCGAGAGAGCGTAACGGCCTCCCCGACCGGGAGAGAAGCAGGCGACGACCGCCGACGGACGATGCGCCGCAAGATCCTCGAGGCGATCCTTGCCGCGAGCGAGCTGCGCGTTGCGGACTTGGCGCGGACCTTTGGAAAAGGGCCCGTGACCACGGCGCTCCGGGCGCTCGAGGAGGCAGGGTTGGTGCGGATGGAGCGGCGTCGCCAACGACCGACAGTCCAGACACGGCGGCAGCAGGCGGTGCGCCTGCTCGACCGGTCGGGGGAGGGAGAGACGGGGAAGCCGCTCGGGGAGTCCCAGCAGCGGCTGCTCGGGACGCTGCGGGTCCCTCCCGCGGTGGCGGGAGTCCTGCCGTTGAGTGAGGCGTTGTCGATCGCTGGGGTGAGCCCCTCGGTCGTGCGAACGCTTGAGAAGCGCGGCTATGTCGAGGTCTTCAGTCAGGTAGTCCGGCGGGACCCGCTGGCCCACCTCGCCCAGGGCGAACGGGGCCCCACGCCAGAGCGCCTCGTCCTGACCGGAGCGCAGACGGAGGCGCTGCGGG
>JBMUAP010000246.1:0-5455 GCA_049454155.1 Blastocatellia bacterium | reverse complement strand
CCATCCGAACAGGGACGCTTCGACCAACTTTGGTCTGGTTCTTCTGGCCGTCGAGGGCATGAATCTGAGCCCGATTGAGAAGCCGTGAATCCCCACGCGATTGAAGGAGGCTCAGCTGCGTCGGGGGCAGCCCAATCAGTGTCCCGACTCCATTCATAAAGGGGGTGAAGGTGTTGCCGAAGATCGCACCAGACCTCGCTCGTCCCACACCTCCCAGATTATTGAGCGAGGCGGTCGAACCGAGCGGAAAGGTGACCGGCTCTCCCGAGGTATTGATCCGGGTTTCATTGACACTCAATGGCTTCGTCACAATCTGATTACCCAGCTCTAACAGGTTATCATGGGAGACCTCGTAGATCTCGACGTCGAGGACCACTTCGTTCTTGTTCTTATCGAGACTGTCGAGGATGTCCTGGACCAGCTGGAGTTACGTCGCAGTCGCCTTGACGATCAACGTATTGCCGCCAGGGGTATTTGGCTGCTCTACCGAGGCAATCTGCCGTCCAGCGGGAAGCAACGCAGTCAGAGCAGTCCGGGCCTGGGCGGAGGTTAAATTGCTGAGGTAGAAGGTCTTGACCATCAAATTCTCGAAGCGAGGACGATTGGTCGCATTGTCGGCATAGACGAGAATCGTCCGATGATCGACCTGTTCGAATGAAAATTTGTAGGTGCGGAGGAGGATGTCGAGGGCCCGCGCAAAGGTGACATCAACCAGTTCGATCGTCAGCGGTAGATCTTTCACCGATTCATCGAAGACGACATTCAACCCCAGCTCCCGACAGAGATTCGAGATGACACTCTTGAATTTCGTCTCTTTGAAGCTGATTGAATGGACCGTGTCTCGCGAGCGGGCCCGGGTCGAAAACTGAATCTCGTTGTTGGTCGGAAAGACGTTTCCGATCTTGTTGGTCGTCCCGATGTCTGTCCCAGCAGTTTGTGCCTTCTGAATGTCGAGCATCCGCTCCATTTTGAGACGGGCAATCTCATTTCCTTGATCATAGCTGAACGACTGGCGGTAGGCGGAGTAAGCGCTGGCATAATCCCCTTGCTCAGCCAGTGCGTCTCCGCGCTTGACAAACATCAAGGAGGCCTGCTGAAGGGCCCGCATGTACCGCAGCTTGTACTCTGGGTTGTTTGGCTCTGCGGCGACAGCCAGGGCGTACTGTTGTGCCGCGAGATCCCACTGCTGCAAGGTCTCGTACTTGGATCCCTCCCGAAAGTTTCGCCTTCCCCCCTTGACCAAAGCCAATGTCGGCACTGGCAAAAGAAGGCAAACGGTCAGGATCAAGACGCCGCCCTGTTTCCACCCCATCAAACTTTTCGTTGATCTTTTTTTCATCGATCTTCCGCCAGAATACTCGTTCAGAATTTTCACAGACAACCTCCTGTCAAACCAGGAATAACGGTTGTGCCCTGCCTTGGGCTGGAGGTCTTGGTGGGAATAGCCCTCGAAGAATCCTCACGATCCCATCGGCCCACCCCATCGGGCGATCAAGTCATCTCTTCGACGAACGTTACCCGATTGATTTCGTGCAAAGTGGTCTGGCCTTCAAAGACCAGCCGAAGGGCAGACTCCCTCATGCTGCCGAGGCCTTCCTCTCGGGCCGCGCGTCGAACTTCCGAGCCTGGCTTCCGAGCGATGATGATCTCCCGAATGTTATCGGAGACCTCGAGCAACTCGTGAATGGCCGTCCGCCCTCGAAAGCCAGTCTGGTTGCAGACCTCACAGGCCGTGCTTCGGAAGAAGGCATAGCCGCGGTACTTCTCCGGCAGAAGGCCCGCCTCACGAAGCTCTTCATCGGTCGGCTGATAACGGGCCCGACAATGGGTACAGAGCAGCCGGACGAGGCGCTGGGCGAGCACACAATTGAGCGCTGAGACAAAGTTGTAAGGCTCGACCCCCATATTGATGAATCGGCCAATGACATCGATGACATTGTTGGCGTGGACAGTCGTGAAGACAAGGTGACCGGTCAAAGCCGAGTTGATGGCAATCTGAGCCGTCTCGAGATCACGGATCTCTCCGACCATGATCTTGTCTGGATCGTGGCGAAGGACGCTGCGCAACCCCCGCGCAAAGGTCAATCCCTTCTTCTCGTTGACTTGGATCTGCGTCACGCCGCGCAGTTGATATTCGACAGGATCTTCAATGGTGATGATCTTGTCTTCATCGTTGCGAATCTCGTTGAGGGCGGCATAGAGGGTGGTCGTCTTGCCTGACCCGGTTGGCCCCGTCACCAAGACCATCCCATAGGGTTCAAGAATGAAGCGGCGAAAATTGACGAGCAGCTTCGGATCGAATCCGACCACTTCTAACCGAAGGTCACGGAATGAATCGTTGATCTGCTCCTTGTCGAGGATACGGATGACGGCATCTTCGCCGTAGACGGATGGCATGATTGAGACCCGGAAATCGACCTTCCGGCCTTTGATGCGCATCCGGAAACGTCCATCCTGTGGGACGCGACGCTCGGCGATGTCCAGTTCCGACATGACCTTGATTCGCGAAATGATCGTCTGTTGATGCTTCATGTCGATCGGGTCTCCCGCTTCGTAGAGAGCTCCGTCGATGCGGTACCGGACGACCATATCGGAGTCACGAGTCTCCAAATGGATGTCCGAGGCCCGCTTTTCGAGCGCGGTGAAGACGATGGTGTCGACCAGCTTGATGATCGGTGACATTTCGGAATCACCGGACAATCGATCGAGGTCGAGCACCTCCTCCCCTTGGTCAGTCTCTTTGACGAGAGCGGCTCGGAACCCCTCCGTCGCCTCCTGTAAGACCCGCTGGGACGCATCTCCTTTGCGCAGGACACCCTCGATCCCTGCCCAGGTCGAGACCTCGATCCGGAGGGGGGCCTTGAGTTGCGCCTTCAGTTCGTCGACGAGGAAGAGATCAGAGGGATCCGCCATCGCGATCACCAAGTGATCGTTCTCACGCCGCAGCGGAATAAATCGATGACGGAGCATGAGGTCGATCGGTAATGACTGAATCAACTCATAATCGATCCGCACCTCCTCAAGGGGCGTGAATCGAAGACGATATCTCGCGGCCATTCGCTCGGCGGCCTCTCGTTCCTGCTGGAGATGGATCTGCTCTGTACCTGCTGCCATGGATAACAACCTATGAAATCTTCATCAAAATCTTGAACGCTTCGCTTGGAAGGCGGCCTCCCCCAATCAAGTCGCTCCACTAACCATCTGAAGCAATGGCAAGTAGATCGCGAGAAGGATCGTGATGACGACCCCTCCCATTGTAATAAGAATGGCCGGCTCGATAAAGGTGGTCAATTGCCCCAGTTTCACCTCGGTCTCCGCATCATAAAATCCGGCGACCTCATCGAGCATCTCGCGCAGGGAGCCCGATCGCTCGCCAACCCCAATCATATCGATCGCCAGTGGGGGCACCCACCCCGCGGCATCGAGACTCTCCGTGAACGGTTTGCCTTCCCGAACCTTCGGGAGTGCAGGCTCGGTTGTTCGCAACAACTCTCGATTGCTGACGGAAGCCAAGGCAATCTGGAAGGACTCCACCAGGGTAATCCCCCCCGCCAGAAGTGTCGCCAAACTCCGCGAGAGCTGGGCTGTCGTCATTTGACGAATCAACTCGCCAATAATGGGAAGTTTGAGGATCCATCGATCCATGGTCCGGCGCCCCGCCTCTGTTCGGCGCCAGGAGGTCAGCCCGAACCCTATCCCCGCGATCGAGGGGGCCAGCCAGAAGAAGTTTTCCCGAATCGCCGAGGAGAAGCCGACGACAAAGGTGGTGATGCCGGGCAGTTCCGCTCCCATGTTTTCATAGAGTGAGGTGAACTGGGGGATGACAAATGTCGTGAGAACGCCAATGAGGATCGTCGCCGCCCCCAGGAGAATGAGGGGGTAGGTGAGGGCTCCCCGGATCTTTCGTCTGAGCTGGGCAATCGCCTTGGTGTACTCCACATAACGTCGAAGCACGTCATCCAGGTTGCCTGAGCGCTCCCCAGCGAGAATGGAAGCGGTGTAGATCCTGGGAAAGGTGTCGCCCTGGGCCGAGAGCGCCTCCGAGAGAGCACTCCCAGACTTGATCCGCCCCTCGACATCTCGCAGCACCATGCGAAGCTTGGGGTTGGGTGAGCGTTGCCCGAGCATTTGGATCGACTGCAGCACCGGCAGTCCGGCGTGAATCAGCGCCGCCAACTGCTGATTGAAGAGAAGAAAGTCATCAAGCTTGATTTTGACAGAACGGGCTCTGCTCTGAAAGCGTCCCTTCCGACCTGTCTTGCCCGGCATCTCAATGGCGAAGACCCGATAGCCTTCCTGCAAGAGGCGTTGCCGGAGGTCTTGCTCCGTTCCTCCCTCCATGGTTCGAACGACAACCTCGCCACCAGGGGTCCCCAATCTGCAGAGAAATTAAGCCATTTTCTGTCTGCCTCATTCCCTTATCTGCCCACCGCCAACGCATCGTCTCCCACGGTCAGCCTTGAATTGATCCGACGGAGGGACAGTTCCGTACAAGGAGACAGACATCGTCCACACACGCTGTCGTCTGAACTCCTCTTCTCAACCAAGAAGACCACCTCTTTCGAGATAGCTCCCAGCTCCTTTGCCACACCAAGGCAGAAAGAAACGCAATTCAAACGCGCAGGATTCCCTTTTGTTCCACTTTTTATTCAGAAAAGAGACGTACGTGTCGAGAACTTGCAGACAAGAATGAGGATTGCGGGACTAATCCACCCTGCCTCAGGCCCAGCAGGCTCGGACATCGAAAGACTGGCACGGACAAGTCGCGATCTGGCGGTGTGGGCCGTTCAGATCTGGCTTCCATTGAATAATGGCCTAAAATTCGTTGGACCGCAGTCAGGGCGGTTAACAGGGACCGAGATCGAGAAGCCTTGGGCGAAGGCACTGAGGTGCCGGGAATTCCTTCCGCCGGTGTAGCTGGAGAGCCGGGTGGTATGTGAGCCAAGAATAGGGGCGCCATCTAGCTGCTTGGTGGCGCCGTGGGTGTTGGAGATGACCTCCATCGAGCCAACAGCAAAGAACCGTACCCAGCCTGTCCGGCCAGGAGGAACGACTGAGGTCAGATTGGGAACCGTTCTGATTGATGTAATTCGGTGTTTGTCAGAGGTGAGGTAACAACTGAGCGGAAGTTGCCCGGAATACCCATTCTCTGCATCATCGAAGACAAGAAAGAAGAGGTTTCCACGAAAGGAGGGGGATCCAGGGTAGAGAGTGGGGAGCGGCGAATAGATATACATTCGCGTGTCACCCAAAGGAGAACCAATGGCCGAGATCTGGCTGGGAAAGCTGTCGATCATCATCGATTGCGGGAGGTAGTCGTACTGGGTCCCGTTGAAGAACATAGTCGAGCTGACTCCATCCGCGTTGACCGGAGAAGAGACTTGGCCGTAATCGAGCCGGGCAGCCGCCAAGGCTGGCAGATTCATTCGGTGAGCCGTTGGGGTAACAATGTAGG
>JBMUAP010000245.1:0-5460 GCA_049454155.1 Blastocatellia bacterium | reverse complement strand
CTGGCGCTGCTCAATGACGAGGCGATGCTCGAGATGGCGAGCGGGCTTGCCGACCGGGTCCTCGAGGAAGGGGGAGGTTCGACGCGCGACCAGCTGATCCACGCCTTCCGCCTCTGCTTGACCCGCCGTCCGACCGAGGCGGAGCTGGAGCGGCTGATGGCCTTCCATCAACAGCAGGAGGCCCATTACCGGGCCCATCCAGAGATGGCGGCCCGCCTGCTGCGTGGCGAGTCGACGAAGACGCCAGCCTCTTTGCGGGCGGCCTGGACACTGGTCACCAACGTCCTGCTCAACCTCGATGAAGCCTTGACCAAGCAATAGAGGACCGGATCCCTCCTCGGTCGTTTGGATCAGAAGCTTCCTGAGTTATCTTGCAATCCCGGATGGCTCCGTCGTGACTGGTGGCGTCCGTACCTCGTGGCGGTCCTCGTTCTGTCAGTCATTCTGTCGCTATTCTGTCAATTGGTCGAAGGAGAGATAAAGATGAGAGAGAATCCTGTTCGCAGTTTGGTGTTGGTCGCCCTCGTCCTCCTGTGTGGGGTCGGCGGGTCTTGGTTCTATTCGTCGGCGCAGCAGAAGCGCCAGCCGCAGCCCCCCCCGGTCGTCTCTCCGCAAGAATACCAACGGATCTACGCCGATGCGGTCAAGGTGGGACTGGTTGTTCCCGCGCACGAGTCGCCGGCGGCCGAACCAACGGTCGTCACTCCGGGGGCGACGCCCGGTGCCGCCCCCTCCGATGCGGTCGTCCTCTTTGACGGCAAGGATCTCTCCCAATGGTGGAGTGTCCGCACCGGTGAGCAGGCGATGTGGGAGGTTCGCGATGGGTACATGCAGGTCAAGCGGGGCACCGGCGATATCGCCACGAACTATCAGTTTGGCGATGCCCAGCTCCACGTCGAATGGGCGAGCCCCGAAGTGGTCCGTGGAGAAGGGCAGGGCAGGGGCAACAGCGGCATCTTCCTGATGGAGCGCTACGAAGTCCAAGTCCTCGACTCCTACCAGAACAAGACATACTTTCACGGGCAGGCCGGCTCGGTCTACAAGCAACATCCCCCGCTCGTCAACGCGACCCGCAAGCCAGGGGAGTGGCAGAGCTACGACATCGTCTTCACCGCGCCGGAGTTTGACGCGATGGGGAAGGTCGTCCGCAAGGCGCGCGTAACGGTCTTGCTCAACGGTGTTCTCGTCCAGAACAATGTCGAGATCCACGGGAACACGTGGCATGACCGCGCCCCACTCTACCTTGCGCACGGTCCGAAAGGGTCGCTCAAGCTCCAGGATCACGGCGATCCCGTGCGCTACCGCAACATTTGGGTTCGCCCCTTGTCCTGAGCGATCCCGAGGGGATAGATCAGCGTCGACTTGGAAGAAGAGGCTCGAGCGAGGGAGGCCAGCAATGACCAGCCAAAGAGAACCAGTGGAGAACAGGCGGCGTGCGCTGACGCGTCGCCATTTCTTCCAACAGGCAGGGTTTGGAATCGGTGGGCTGGCGCTGGCCTCCCTCTCGGAAGCGACGGGGCAGGCGGCCCTCCCCGTCGCACCTCCCCCCGCCAAGGCGAAGCGGGTGATCTTTCTCTTCATGGCCGGAGGTCCCTCGCAGCTCGACCTCTTCGATCCCAAGCCGGCACTCAACAAATACGATGGGGAGCCGATTCCCGAAGAGCTGATTGCCGGAGAACGCTTCGCCTTCATTCAAGGACGACCGCGCCTGCTCGGCTCGCCCTTCACGTTCCGGGCGCACGGCCAATCGGGACAGGTCATGAGCAATCTCTTGCCGGGATTGGCCAAGCACGCCGACGACATCGCCATCATCCGATCGATGCACACGTCGCAGTTCAATCACGCACCGGCGCAGATCTTCATGAACTCTGGCCATCAGATTGTCGGGCGGCCGAGCATGGGATCCTGGATGAGCTACGGGCTGGGCAGTGAGAACCGTGATCTGCCCTCCTTCGTTGTCCTGCTCTCCGGTGAGAACAATCCGGATGGGGGAAAGAGCTGCTGGGGCAGTGGCTTTCTGCCGACTGTCCACCAAGGGGTTGAGTTCCGCTCAAAGGGCGAACCGGTCCTCTTCGTCTCCGATCCGGAGGGGATCGATTCCCGGGTCCGACGCCAGTCTCTCGACGCGTTGCGCGATCTCAACCAGCTCA
This sequence comes from Blastocatellia bacterium, assembly GCA_049454155.1. Classification (GTDB taxonomy): domain Bacteria; phylum Acidobacteriota; class Blastocatellia; order RBC074; family RBC074; genus CAIOZW01. The sequence goes on along the minus strand of JBMUAP010000245.1, from coordinate 3,310 downwards.
ACCTGGCCGAGATGGGCGATCCCGAGATCCAGACGCGCATCGCGGCCTATGAGATGGCCTACCGGATGCAGACGAGCGTGCCCGAACTGACCGATCTCTCCCGGGAGTCAGTGGCGGTTCACGAGGCCTACGGGACCAAGCCCGGACAGGCTACCTTTGCCAACAACTGCCTGCTGGCGCGGCGGCTGGTCGAGCGTGGGGTTCGCTTCGTCCAGCTCTACCATTGGGGGTGGGATACGCACGGCAATGGGGTAGGGGTTGACATCCCGAGCAAGTTGCCCCGCCTCTGTCGGGAGACAGACCAGCCGATCGCCGCCCTCCTCGGCGACCTCAAAGCCCGCGGACTGCTCGACGAGACACTGGTCATCTGGGGAGGCGAATTTGGGCGCACGCCCGTCAATGAGGCTCGGGGGGGATCGAAGCTCTTCGGGCGCGATCATCACCCGCGTGCCTTCACCTATTGGCTGGCCGGTGGCGGAGTCAAACCCGGCATTTCGATCGGCCAGACCGATGAGCTGGGCTATCGGATCGTCCAGGACCCGGTCGACGTCCACGACCTGCACGCGACGGTCCTCCATCTCCTCGGCGTTGATCACACCCGGCTGACCTATCGGTTCCAGGGGCGGGATTTTCGTTTGACCGACGTCCATGGTCGGGTCGTCCAAGCCTTGCTCGCATAGGTGCGACACGTGGATGAGCAAACAGGCATCTCGGAGAGTGGATCTCCCCGTGCCAAAGAAAGGAAGAAGAGTCGATGGAAGAGGCACCGCAATCACACGAGCGCCCGGGAGCGCAAGCAACCGAAGGGGGCGAGACAGCCCGTCGCCGGTTTCTGCGCCAAGGAGCAGCGGGTGTCGCGCTCAGCGCGGCGAGCTGGGGACGTGTTCTCGGGGCGAATGACCGGGTTCGTCTCGGCGTGATCGGGACTGGCAACCGTGGATCGGATGTCATGAGCTGGTTTCTCAAGGAGCCAGACGCGACGGTCACGGCCCTGAGTGACTGCTACGACAAGGCGCTCGAGAACGGACTGAAGATGACCGAGGGGAAGGCGAAGACCTACGCCGACTACCGGGCCCTACTCGACTCCCAGGAGGTCGATGCCGTCCTCATCGCCACGCCGGACCAGTGGCATCGCCAGATGGCCAGCGACGCCTGCCGCGCCGGCAAGGACATCTACATTGAGAAACCGCTGACCTTTTCGATCGAAGAGGGCCACGAGATCATCCGGGCCGTGCGCGCGGCGCGCTGCGTCATGCAGGTGGGCCTCCAGCAGCGCAGTGGAGAACATTACCGCGAGGCACGTGAGCGCTATGTCGAGTCGGGACGTCTCGGCAAGATCGCGCTCGTCCGTACGTGGTGGCACGGCAACACCTACCACCTGCGCAAGCCCAACTTTACCGAGAAGCCAGCCGGACTCGATTGGAAGGCCTTCCTCGGCCCCGTCAAGGATCGCCCCTTCGACGCGCACCAGTTCTACAACTGGCGAGCCTATCTCGATTTTGGAGGAGGGCAGATTACGGATCTTTTCACCCACTGGATCGATGTCGTCCACTGGTTTGTCGGCGAGGATCTCCCGATCGCGGCCAACGCCGCGGGTGGGGTCTATGCTTACCGGGATGGACGAACGGCGCCGGACACGATCACGCTCGAGGTGGAGTACCCGAGCAGTTGGGTCGCGACCTTCGAAGCGACCCTCGTACCCGGGGCACGGGGAGCAGCGATCGAATTTCTGGGAACCGAGGGGCGGCTGCTCATCGACCGGAGCGGCTACACCTACCAGGAGAAGGCGCAGCGCCGCATGGCCCCTCCCGAGCCGATCATCCGTCGCAACGAGCGACCCCTTGAGCAGCAGCACGTGCGCAACTTCCTCGACTGCCTCAAGTCACGGGCACTGCCCAACTCGGATGTCGTCGGGGGGCACCGCTCCGCGCTCGCGTCTCATCTGGGCAAGCAGGCCTACCTCCAGAAGCGTCGGATGACCTTTCAGCCAGCGAAAGAGCAATCCCACACCGTCCCGGCGGATGTCGCTCGCCGGTAGGTTGAAGTTGGAAAATCGAATTAATGAAGGAAGAGATGCAGTTCAAATATAACCACTGGGATCGTCGTGAGTTTCTGAGAGGAATGGCCGTGGCGGGCGGGGGAACGTGGATCTCCCGCCTGGAGGATCAAGCGGGAGGCTTGGACCTTGCCACGAGCGCAGCACAGGGGCTGACATCGGAGAAGGTCTGGGAAGGGGCGCTCGCCTTGACCCAGGCAGAGAGTCGGCTGGAAGCGGTACTGCCCCTGCAGATGTTGGAGCCGGGCCAGCGACAGACCGGGGGTTTCGTCATCCCCACCTACGGCTTTGCCTACCCGGCCGCCAATGCGGTCGAGTTGAGAGGGATGGCCGCCCTCTTCTCTCATCCACGGTCGCAATACTACCGTCAACCTTCCTTGGCGTCGCGGATCGATCTGGCGGTCGGGTATCTCTTGCGGGAGCAATACGCCGACGGCACGATCGATGGGCCAACGACCAACTTCCACTCGCCCCCCGACACGGCGTTTGTCGTCGTGGATCTGCTCTTGGCCTATCGGCTGCTCGAGGCCGATGGGTCGGCTTCGACACGGAGATCGCGCGAGCAGCTTGGCCAGTTCCTGCGACGCGCCGCCGACGCGATGGCCGATGGCGGCATTCACACGCCCAACCATCGCTGGGTTGTCGCCGCCGCCCTGGCGGGATGCGATCGGCTCTTCCCGAAGGCCGCCTACCGGAATCGTGTCGAGCGCTGGCTTGCCGAAGGGATCGATTGCAACGAGGATGGGGAGTACACCGAACGGAGCAACGCCGTCTACAATGCGATTACCAATCGCGCGCTGATCATGCTGGCCGAGCACCTCGATCGGCCCGAGATCCTCGACCCCGTCCGACGCAATTTGACGATGATGTACTACTGCGTCCATCCCGATGGAGAGATCGTCACCGACTACTCCCGACGACAGGACCTGCAGACCCGTGCCCGGATGGGGGAATATCTTCTCCACTACCGGATTCTCTCGCAACGGGACAAAGATGGTCGGATGGCGTCGATGGCGGATCGCATTCTCGCGGACGCCGTTCAGCATCCACGACAGATCTCCCTCGCGGTGCAACTTGCCGAGATCATGCTGCGACCGGAGCTGGATCCAACGAAGCCAGGCTACGAGGTGGTCCCACGGGCCCCTCTTCCCGATTCCTATGTTCATCCGCTGCGTCATACCGGGGTGGTCCGCCTGCGGCGAGAGGAGCTGAGCGCGACGATCGTTGCGGGCCAATCCCGCTTCCTCTCCCTGC
>JBMUAP010000244.1:0-5460 GCA_049454155.1 Blastocatellia bacterium | reverse complement strand
TCTGAGGCAGGCAGATTGAATGCGGAGGGAGCGGGGCCGATCCATCTGCTGCCAGCAGAGTTGAGTCAGTGGAGTGAGGATGAAGCAGATCATTGTGGGGACTGCCGGACACATCGACCACGGGAAGACATCCTTGATCAAGGCGTTGACCGGTGTCGATGCCGATCGTCTCAAGGAAGAGAAGGAGCGTGGCATCACCATCGATCTCGGGTTTGCCGACCTGACGATCGCGGATGTTCACTTCGGATTTGTCGACGTGCCGGGACACGAACGCTTCGTTCGCAATATGTTGGCGGGCGCCCACGGGATCGATCTGGTGATGTTGGTCGTCGCCGCTGACGAGGGGCTCATGCCGCAGACGCGCGAGCACTTCGAGATCTGTCGCTTGCTGAAGATTCCTGCGGGATTGGTCCTGCTGACCAAGGTCGACCTCGTCGAGCCAGACTTTCTCGAGCTGGTCGAGGCGGAGGTGACCGAGTACCTTGCCGGCTCGTTCCTCGAAGGGGCGCCGGTGCTGCGCGTCAGTGCCCGGACGGGAGAAGGGATCGAGCCCCTCAAGAAGGCGCTGCAACGGCTCGCCGGCAGTGTTGCGGAGCGCGACACCTCGGCGGTGGCGCGGCTGCCGATCGACCGGGCCTTCACCATCCGGGGATTCGGGTCGGTCGTTACGGGAACCCTTGTCGCCGGGTCGATCGAAGTCGGGCAAGAGTTGGAACTGCTCCCCTCGGATGGACGGCGTGCCCGTGCGCGGAACCTGCAGGTGCACGGGCGAGCGACGACTGTGGCCCGTGCCGGGGAGCGAACCGCGATCAACCTGCAAGGGCTCGACCTCGACCAATTGCACCGGGGACAAGTCCTGGCCCCGGCGGGTCTCCTGCGTGCCGGATCGCTCCTCGATGTCCAACTCGACCTGCTCGCCTCGGCCCCACGTCCGCTGCGCTCCCGCTCCCGGGTCCACCTTCACCACGGCACCGCCGAAGTCCTCGCCCGGGTGGTGTTGATTGGCCAGACAGAGATCACTCCGGGCCGCTCGGCCATGGCCCAGCTTCGCCTCGAGTCTCCCCTCCTCGCCCTGCCTGGGGACCGCTTCATTCTCCGTGGGGCCTCACCGCTGGTGACGATTGGCGGTGGAGTGGTCGTCGATGCCGCTCCCGCGAAGCACCGCGCCCGCGATCATGCCCGCATCCTCGATCAGTTGACGCAGTTGGCCCAGGCTGACCCAATCGAGCGGATCGCCCTCTTTGTCGAGATGGACGGCGCGTCCGGGGTGAGCCAGCCAGATCTCGCCGCTCGCGTCGGGCAGACCCCTGGCACGCTCGATGCGGCCATTGCCAGCCTTGTACGCGCACGACGCCTGACGCTGATTGCTGGCCACCCGAGCCGCCTCGTTCCCCCCTCCGTTTTCGAGGACTTGGCTCGCAAGGTCCGCGCCCAGCTCAAAGCCTTTCATCAAGCGGCCCCTCTCGAGACGGGGGTCTCCCGCGAAGAGATCCGCGATCGCGTCTTTCCCGATCTCCCCCTCGACCTCTCCCGGGCCGTTCTGCAGGCCCTCATCGATCGGCAGGAGGTCGTCGCCGAGAAGGACCTCCTTCGGCTCGCCACTCACCGGATCGCCCTCTCGACGGAGGAGCAGGCGGCACGCGACAGCCTCGCACGCCTCTTCGCCGAGGCGGCTCTCCAACCCCTCTCTCTCGAGGAGGCCGTCTCCCAGGTCGCCGCCCAGTTTGGCATCAACCCGACCCGCGTGCAGCGCTTCGCCCAACTGCTTGTCCAGAGCGGCGACCTCACCCGTGTCGGCGAACTGGTCTTTCACCGCTCCGCGCTCGAATCCCTGCGGGAATCCCTTCTCCGCTACAAGTCAACGCACGGACCCCGTCTTGACGTTACGGCCTTCAAGGACTTGACCGGCGTCACCCGGAAGTATGCCATCCCCCTCCTCGAATACCTCGATCGTCAACGCATCACCCGCCGTCACGGCGAGGCACGCGAGATCGTCTGACCCCGCTGACGGTCCGAGTGGGGGCGGCCGGCAACTTACTGCCACTGCTCAATGATCTGCATGTTCCCTCGGTGTTGATTGATGATGGTGATCGCGATGCGGGTCTCTTCCTGGTTGACGCTGAGCCCCTGGAAGTTGAACGAGGTCATGCCGTCGATCGCGAAGAGCCGCTCCACTTTCCCGGTTTCGAGGTGGTAGCGATAGGCCACCGGAGGACCCGGTGTCTTCTGTGGCACATAGTAGAGATGATTTCTGCCGACATCCCAACTGTAGCCAATATTGACATCATTCAGGCCGCTCACCCAGTCATCTTCCCCGGTCAGCAGATCGAGCCGGCGCAATCGCTCATTGCGGTTATAGTAGAGCACCCGGCCATCGAACGACTCTCGCGACATCCTCCCGCCCTCGCGGGTCAACTCGACAGGATCTCCCCCGGTTGCGGGTATGCGATAGATCTGGTGCGTGCCGCTCCGGTTTGAGGAGAAGTAGATCCACCGGCCATCCCGGGAACAGCTCGGGAGAAAGTCGCTGTTCGGATGATGTGTCATTCGCTGAAAGGATCGATCCCACAGGTTCAACCGGAAAATCTCTTGTTGTTGCTGGATTTGTCGGGTGAAGAGCACCCAATGGCCATCTGGCGACCACGTGCCGTGTTCAATCCCAAACTCCTCCAGCGCCGTCAGTGGACTTGCCTCCGAGCAATCTTCACTGGCTGTCCAGAGCTCCTCGCGGCCACTCCGATTGGAGATGAAGAGGATCCCCTTCCCATCCGGGGAGAAGTTCGGGCTCGTTTCCCACTCTGACGATTGGATCCAACACGGACGTTCCCGTTCACGGATGGTTCCTGGCAGGCTCCGCACCAGGATCTGGGCATCTTCGCTCTCCGTCCCCAGTACGATCTGCTCGTCAATCGGCGAGATCGCCAGGCTGTTTATTCCCATCTGCCCGAAGTCTCCGATCGACACCTTTTCGACCAGTTGCGCCTCTCCGCCCTTCGCCGGCATTCGCCATAACCGGTAGAATCCTGACCGGTTGGAGAGGAACAAGATCTCCTGCCCATCCGGTGTCCAGGTGGTCCCGACGATCGCTCTCTGATCGTAGGTCAACTGCGTCAAGGCACCAGAGCGCAAGTCGACGAGGAAGATTTCCCGAAACAGGTCCGAGTAGGCTCGAGTAAAGATCAGTTTTGTCCCATCCGGGGAGAATCGGGGGTTGAAGTCGTAGAGGTTCTTGGTCGGAGGGGGGGTCGTCAGTGGACGACGTTCCCGCCCGTCGGCCGAAAGCAGGAAGATCCCGGAGGAGGTCCCGTTGGTCAGATTGTCCGAGACCGCGAAGAACTGGCCATCGGGGGACCAGTCGAGTCCTCCCCAGACTCGTCCCACTTCCCATTCCTTTTTGGTCTCGATGTCGAGGATCATCAACCTGAAGCGCTCTTCTGCCAACTCGGGCAAGCGCAAAAATGCGATCTGCCGGCCATCGGGCGACCAGGCACTATGGGACTCTCCCATGGGATGGCTGGTCAATCGACGCGGCACGCGTGTCCAGGGCTGATCGGCCTCGATCAGATAGATGTCGAAGTTGTTCGAGACCCCGTCTTTCAGGCTGAAAGAGATCCACTTGCCATCGCGGGAGAAGGCTGGGTGGGTTTTCATCCCTGGCAGACTGACCAACGGGCGTACCAAGGGATCGCGCGGCAGATTCCGGTCCCTCCCGGTCAGCCCGCCCTCTCGCGCCACAATCGTCCCGATCCAGACAAGAATCGCGGCCATCATTCCAAGGGCCAGGGTCAGGTGCCGACGGCGTTTGGAGGGGCCCTCCCCCCGGGCAGGCGGGGAGGCGCCTGTGGCACTCACCGCCTCTTCCACTTCCTCGACCACTTCCGTCTCTTCCCGTTCCACCTTGGCCTTGAAGCGATAGCCGACCGACGGGAGGGTCTCGATGAAGTTCTGATGGCGGGCGTCATCGCCGAGAAGCAGTCGAAGCTGATAGATCTGCTGGGAGATGTTGCTCTCCTCGACGGTCACTCCTCCCCAGACCTTGGCGATCATCTCCTCTTTGGTGACAACCTCACCGGCACGCTGGACGAGGATCAGCAGGAGGGCGAACCTCCGATTGGTGAGAGGGATCTGCTTCTCTCCATCGAAGAGCTGCTTCTCCTCCTCCAACAATCGGAAGCTGTCAAAGTGGTATCTGGCCAACGGAAGTCTCCTCCAGCGAACTTTCGGGTGGGAAGGAGGGCTGACGGCCTGCTTCTGGGCCCGTCGTCCTCTGCTGTCAAGTAGAGGGTAGCTCTTACAAAGGGAAGGAGTCAGGGGACGAGGCCAGCAAGGGGCCGTGATAGCTGCATCCAAACGCGCCACCACGGACTTTGAACTCTTCGATCTGTCCGTTGTCTTCGACCTGCCGGGTCAGGGAGAGAATCGTGCGCAGCTCTTCCCCTTGCAAGGGGGCAAAGTTCTGGGCCAAGCGAACCGCCCCCAGGAGCTCCTCGCGGGTCTGCATGCCACAGATCAGCGAGCTGACCGGCATCGACATGGCGTAGCGTCGGAGGGTCCAGCCATCGATTCCGAGAGCCGCCGGGAAGCGTCCCTGGTTTCCTCCCAGGGACTTCATTCCCAGCGGGCCAATTTGACGATCGACGCATTGCCGCAAGATCCGGTGTTGAAATCCCGATTTGTGCGCATCGACGAGGTTGATGGGCATCTGCACGGTGGCCCACTCATAGGAGGCATCGAGCATGGTCTGGTGATCGCCGGGATCCATGTGCCCAGAGAAGCCGAGGTAGCGGAATTTGCCCGCCTCGAGCGCTTCGAGCGCCGCTTCCATCGCCCCGGTGGCGGGGTCAAAGTACCGTTCACGGTCCCCCGGATACTGAATGGAATGGAGTTGGACGAGGTCGATCTGGTCCGTCCGTAACCGTCGGAGGCAATCGTCGAGTTGCCGACGGAAGCCGACCGCATCACGCGCACAGACCTTTGTCATCAGGAAGACGTCATCCCGGAGCGCCCCCTCGACGAGGGCCCGCCCCATCACCGCCTCGGCACGACCCTCGTGGTACTCCCAGGCGTTATCCCAGAAGGTGATCCCGAGGTCGAACGCCTCGCGCAGAAGGGCGACGGCCTCGGCGTCTGTCTTCTCGACGACACTGTCCCATCCGCCCACCCCGATCATCGTCACCCACTCACCGGTCTTGCCCAACGGTCGCAGGGGAATGCCCGCCGGCCCGGGGCGCTGCATCGCCTCCGTCCGCCTCGCCAGGGCCTCTGCCTCCGCGAGTACCTCGTCGAATGGCCGCCTCGCTGTTCCCTTACCTGCCTCCATCGACCTGACTCCTTCTTCCTTCCCCTTTTTTACGTGGGATTTCGCGATGCTCTTCGCTTGTGTAAGTTTCGTGGCCCCTGCCAGATGGCCCCTGCCAGATGGCCCCTGCCAGATGGCCCCTGCCAGATGGCCCCTGCCAG
>JBMUAP010000243.1:0-5479 GCA_049454155.1 Blastocatellia bacterium | reverse complement strand
TACCTGCGTCAACTCGGGACGGTCACGCTGGGCGGGGCCTTCCGGCAAGGGGCGCTCGACAAGAACGGGACGGAGGCGGTCGGTGGAGTGGTCGTCGCCCGCTACGGGGTCGACACCCTGACGGTGATCGAGGCCGTCAAACAGCGGCTGGAGGAGCTCAAGACGGGGCTGCCGGAAGGGGTGCGGGTCGTTCCGTTCTATGACCGGACTGGCCTCATCGAGCGGGCGACCGACACGCTCAAGGTGGCCCTCGTCGAAGAGATCCTCCTGGTGACGCTCGCCCATATTCTTTTCCTCTTCCACTTCCGCTCGATCCTGATCGTGACCATTCCGCTGCCGCTGGCGGTGCTGGTCTCGTTTCTGCTGATGAAGTTCTTCGGGATCTCGTCGAACCTCATGTCGCTGGCGGGGATCGCGATCGCCATCGGAGTCCTCGTCGACGCGGGGGTGGTCGTCACGGAGAACAGCTTCCGTTACCTAGAACAGCGGGGGGTCGATCCGCGCGACCGGCGGCTCGTCTGGGAGACGGTACGGGAGGCGACCAAGCTGGTCGGGCGGCCGATCTTCTTCTCGATGTCGATCATCATCCTCGCCTTTGTGCCGGTCTTCGCCTTGACGGGAGAGGAGGGCAAGCTCTTCCATCCGCTCGCCTTCACCAAGACGTTCGCCATGGTCGGAGCGACCCTGCTCGCGGTGACGCTGGTGCCGGTGCTCTGCAGCCTGCTGCTCGGCGGGCGCTTCCACAGGGAGGAGGAGAACCGGTTGATGCGGGGGCTCCAGCGGCTCTACCGGCCGACGCTGGGCTGGGCACTGCTGAAGCCTGACGGCCGCGGCGGGCGGGGCTGCCGGTGGTAGGCTCCCTCCTCGATCGGATGCACATCCTCGGGAAGGAGTTCATGCCGCCGCTCGACGAGGGCGACCTCCTCTTCATGCCGGTAACCGACACCAGCGTCTCGCTGCCGGAGGCGCTGGCGATCACCCAGCGGCAGAATCAGATCCTCAAGCAGTTCCCAGAGGTCGAATGGGCGGTCGGCAAGCCGGGACGTGCCGAGACCTCGACCGATCCCTCTCCGATCAACATGATCGAGACCGTCCTGCACCTCAAACCACGGGAGAAGTGGCGGCCAGGGCTGACGCCGGAGAAGCTGGTTGCGGAGCTGGACGCGGCGGTTCGCCTGCCAGGCGTGACCAACATCTGGACCCAGCCGATCCGCAACCGCATCGACATGCTCGCCACCGGCATTCGGACCCAGGTAGGGCTGAAGATCTTCGGCAGCGACCTCAAAGTGCTCGAAGAGCGCGCACAAGCCGCGGCAGAGGCCCTCCGCCAAGTCGATGGAGCGAGTGATCTCTACCCCGAACAGATCGCCGGTGCGCCCTACCTCAACGTGCGGATCGACCGTCCGGCAGCGGCCCGCTACGGCGTTGGCGTCGCCGAGATCCAGGAGGCGATCGCCAAGGCGGTCGGTGAGACCAACCTGACGATGACGATCGAGGGGCGACAGCGCTTTCCGGTCCGGGTGCGCTACGCCGAACCGTTTCGTGGAGACCCGGTCCAGATCGGCCGGGTGCTGGTCGGAGAGCGGCAGATCCCCCTCGCCTCGCTCGCCGAGATCCGCCAGGAGACGGGCCCCTTCATGATCTCGAGCGAGAACGGACTGCTGCGCGCGACGGTCCTCCTCAACGTGCGGGGCCGCGACATCGGCGGCTTCGTCGAGGAGGCGCGGGAGGTGATCGCCAAGAAGGTTCCGCTCCCTGCCGGCTACTTCTTTCAGTGGAGCGGGCAGTACGAAAATCAGATCCGCGCACGGGATCGGCTGCAACTGGTCGTTCCGATCGTCGTGCTGGTCATCTTCGTCCTGCTCTACCTGATCTACCGCTCGGCGCTGGAGGCGGCGCACGTCCTGCTCGCCGTCCCCTTCGCGTTGACGGGAGGGGTCTTTCTGGTCTACGCGCTGGGCTACAACCTCTCGGTGGCGGTACTGGTCGGCTTCATTGCCCTCTTCGGAACGGCGGTCCAGACGGGAGTGATCATGGTGATCTACCTGGAGGAGGCGGTCGAGCGGCGGCGACAACTGCGCGAAGCCACCGGGGAGGTGCTCACCCGCGCCGATCTGGTCGAGGCGGTCATGGAGGGCTCGCTGCTGCGGCTGCGTCCGAAGCTCATGACCGTCTTCACCGTCATCGCTGGCCTCCTGCCGATCATGTGGACCAGCCGGGCAGGGTCGGAGGTCATGAAACCGCTGGCGACTCCCGTCCTCGGGGGGATGGTCAGTTCCCTGCTCCACGTCCTGATCGTCACGCCAGTCATCTTCCTCTGGCTGCGCGAACGCCAACTGCGCCGGGCAGAGCGAAGAAGAGAGGAGGAGAGATCGTGAAGCGACTCACTCAAATCCCCCCACGTCACGGATGGACCTCACCCCGACGCTGGATCCTCGCGGTTCTGTGCGCCCTCTGCTGGACGGGAGTGATCGCCGCCCAGCCGCCCCCTCCCGCTGTCGAGGTCGAGGCCCTCATCGAATACGCCCTCGCCCATAACCAGCAGCTCGCTGCCGAGCGACAGCGGATCGCCGAAGCGCTCGGGCGACTGAAACAGGCAGGGCTCAAGGCCAACCCAATGCTCGAAGGGAGCGGACAGACGAGCCTGCCCGAGACTGGCATGCAGAACGTGGCGATCGGCCTCTCGCTGCCGCTCGAAGTCGGCCGGCGCAGCCGTCGCCTCTCCCTGGCGGCGGAAGAGCTGGCGCGGATGCGCCACGAAGTCGCCAACCAGGAGCGGCTGCTCGCCGGGGCGATCGGCCGCAAGGTGGCCGAGCTGGCCGAGGTCGAAGCGCGCCTCGCCCTGCTCCGCGAGCTGGCGAAGATCCACACAGACTCGCTGGCCCTCATTCGCGCGCGCGTCGCGGAAGGGGTCAGCCCGCGGCTCGAGGAGAATCTGCAGATCGTCGAGCTGCGACAGACAGAGGCGCAGCAGGCCATGCTCGACGCCCGCCAACGCGCCCTCCTCGAAGAGCTGAAAGGGCAACTCGGCTGGACGGAGGAGGAGGCGCTCTCCCTGGGGCCGGTGCTGACCGCGCGGACCGAGCTGCCACCCCGCGAGCGGCTCATCGAAGAGGCCCTCTCGCGACGCCCAGACCTCGCTGCGGCCCGAGCCGACGAGACCATCGGCGAGGCCATGATCGCCATGGCCACCGTTGAGGGGACCTTCGATGTCAGTGTCTTCGGAGAGCTGGGTTGGCAGCGCTGGCGGTTCGACCAGCAGGGCTTCGTCGCCATGGCCGGTGGCGGGAACCGGCTCTCGCCGGTGCAGATGCAGACCGGGATGATTCGCGGCGGCGTCACCCTCACCCTCCCGGTCCGCAACCGCAACCAGGGATCGATCGAGGCGGCTGTCGCTTGGCGACAGAGTGCACAACACCGGCGTGGATTTCTTGAATCGATCGTCCGCCGCGAAATCGCCGCCGCCGATGAGCGACGCCAGGGCGCGCGCCGTGCCCTCGCCGCCTACGATGAGGGCTTGATCCAGGCCCAGGAGGCCAATACCGCGATCGGCCGCGAGAGCTACGCGCTGGGCCACGCCCGGCTGACCGACCTCCTCGCCGAGCAACGACGCCTCGTCGAGCTGGGCCTCGAGCGAATCGAGGCGCTCAAAGAGCGATTCCTCGCCGATGTCGAGCTGGCCGAGGCCTCCGCTCAACCGTTGCCGTCCAAACGCCCCTCCTCTCCCCAGCAGGAACCAACCGAGACGAAGGAGCCCCGATGAGAAGCGAATCCAAGACGATCTCCCCCCTTCCCCGCTGGCGTCGACGCGCCCTGCTCCTCACCGGGGTGGGGATCATCCTCGTCGCCGTGGCCATCCTCGCTTGGCGCGAACGGCCCCGGTCGGGCCTTGCCGGTCGTCCCGTGCCGCGGGTCGGCGAGGTCGTCCCTGCAGCCCAGACCGCGACGGCGGCGACTCCGCCAGCCCCAGGCGGACTGGAGCTGGTCCTCCCCGCCGAGCTGGTCGAACGGGCGCGGTTGGGATTCGGCACAGTCCAACGACAAGCCCTCGCCGAGAGCTTCCGCACGCCGGCGATCGTCGAGCCCAACGCCTACCGCGAGACCCCTGTCTTCCCGCTCGTCGAGGGCCGGATCAAGAAGGTCGAGGTGCAGTTGGGGGAGACGGTGCGTGAAGGAGAGATCCTCGCGACCATCTTCAGTGCCGACCTTGCCGAAGTCCAGATGAAGTACCTGACGGTCGACGCCAACCTCCAGTTCCACATCGGCCAAGCGGAGCGCTTCGAGAAGCTGGCCAAGATCGGCGCGGTCAGCCAGTTGGAGCTCGAAGAGGTCGTCTCGCGCCTGCGCGAGCATCACGCGGAACACGCCTCCCTCCGCGAGCGCATGCTCCTCTACGGGCTGACCGAGGCCGAGGTGGCGGCGCTGCGCGGCTCGGCGCAAGTCCAGGCCGACGTCCCCGTCCACGCGCCGGCCAGCGGCGTCATCACCACCCGTGAGATCAACCCAGGGCAGGTTCTCGGCCTGCGGGACCGCCTCTTCACCATCACCGACCTCTCGACCGTCTGGATCATCGCCGCCGTCCACGAAGAGGACTTCGCGCGGCTCCGCGTCGGTGCGACCGCCTCCATTGTCAGCAACGCCCTTCCGGGGCAGTCCTGGTCGGGCCGGATCGGCTACATCGATCCCCGCCTCTCCCCGGAGACCCGGACTGCCCGCGTCCGCATCGAAGTCCCCAACCCGGGACAACGGCTCCGCCTTGGCATGTTCGTCGACGTCCTCCTCGACACGGGCAGCACGCAGCCGACCCTCGTCATCCCCCGCGCCGCCCTCCAGACGCGTGGGGCCGAGTCGGTCGTCTTTCTCCCCCTCGGTGGAGGCCGCTTCGCTGTTCGCCCCGTCTTGACCGGCCCCGCGACCGGCCCGCTCGTCCCCGTCCTGCACGGACTGCGCGAGGGTGAGACCGTCGTTACCGAGGGCAGCTTCTTTCTCAAAGCGGAGATGGGACGCTAGGGATTGCCATCTTGTCAGATTAGAGGTAACTCACCACAGGGCACTGTCGAGAGGTTCTGGTCTCTCACGGAGCCACAGAGAACAGCGGCTCCGGAGGGGCACTGCAGGTTGGACACCGCGCCCCCTGAATTGGTAACCCGTTTGACGACGAAAGAGAGGATGGGGCTTCCGACTTTCGTGTGGGCAAGCTAAAACATCACGGAGGGTTCATGGATACCAGCATGGATTCTTAAGGAACGCCACATATGCCTGAACACCCGGTTTGAGGACGTACGATCAATCAATATCTGTGCCCACGTTGGGGGAAAGAGGCCCACGCAAAGACGGGAAGAGGGGCGAGGGAAAGAATGGGGGCAGGTGCGCGATCCACTTCCTGAAAAACCTTAGCGGCTTCGCGCCTTCGCGTGAGAAAAAAACAACTGGGCCCACGCTGGGGGGAGGGGAAAGGCTTACGCAAAGGGGGCGGAAG
>JBMUAP010000242.1:0-5488 GCA_049454155.1 Blastocatellia bacterium | reverse complement strand
GCGAAGAGGGCTTTGCCCATCAGCCGCATCGTCTGCACGCGCCCGGCAAGGCGAATCTCACCTCCCTCTGCCTGCCGCAATTGCTGGTTGAGCGATTCCAACTCTTCCCCCTCTTTTCGACCCGCAAGAGGAAGATACTGCCCAACCAGTTCGCTGATCGGGTGCGTTCGGTCGAATCGATGCGGATAGGCGGCTTGGCCCAGCTCGACGATCTGTTCGAGGTGAAGGCGGCGCTGCAGGATCTGGTCGTTCTCTTGTTCAGCCAATTGAGTGCTCCTGTCGATCTGGTCTAGGGCCGGACAGCATCCTCTTCTTCTTTGGCCCCTTGTTGATCCCTTGGTTTGTTTGACGGCGGATTATAGAAACCGCCCGAAAAGTCTGTCAATTTTCCTGCATCCTCCGGGAGAAGGGAACTTGGAGGGCCGCTTGCCCGTATAGCTCACCGTCTCCCTGTTTCAAAAGTCTGGGAGCGGCCCCGGATCTGGCTCAAGCCGAGAGGGAGATGGTCCGGCACCGCTTCCGTGATTCCCAATTGTCATCCTGTTGCCATCTTGGAGGTCACTGATGGGACGAACGATTGCCATTATCCTGCTGGTCATTGTCGGAGCGATGCTGCTGGTCGCGGTTCTCTCGACGATCTTCTCCATCTTCGGATTCATTCTGTCACTGGTTCCGCTGCTCTTGAAGCTGGCCGTGCTCGGGCTGCTCGTCTTTTTCGTCTGGCAGATCTACCAGAAAGTGGCTGGCAAGCGAACCGTCTGAGCCGGAGGCGGGCAGGCCCAAGCGAGCGACCAGCTCCGGGAACGTCGCGAAGAGGACGTCGGCGCCGGCCTCGACCAGTTCGTCGCGGCCGCGAAACCCTCCGAGATAGCCGTAGGTAGTCATTCCAGCGGCCTGTCCCGCGAGAATGTCGACCCGTGAATCGCCAATCATCCGGCAATCGCTTGGTGCAACCCCGCAACGATGGGCCGCTTCGAGGAGCATCGCCGGCGAAGGCTTCCGTTCCGGCAAGCTGTCCCCTCCGAGGACAACCGGGAAGTGGGTTCTTAGCCCCAGGCCATCGAGGATGGCGATCGTCAGGTCATAGGGTTTGTTGGTGACGATCGCCTTGGGGTGATCCCGCAGTTGGTCGAGCGCCGCCTCGGCTCCCGGGTAGAGGCGGGTCTGATCGAGAAGGTGGGCCCGATAGTGGACCCGAAAGGCGTCCAGCCCCTCATCGATCTCCCTGACCGCCGGCTCCCGGCCCATCACCGCGCGGAGACTCCGCTCGACCAGCAGCCGCGCGCCCTCCCCGACAAACCCGATGACCCTCGCCGCACTCAGCCCCGGCCAGCCCATCTCCCCGAGCATCAGATTGACCCCCGTCACCAGGTCTGCCCGTGAGTCGATCAACGTTCCATCCAGATCAAACAGCAGTCCAACCATCTTTCGCTTTCTCTCTCCATTCTCCATTTTCCATTCTCAATTCTCCATTCTTCACAGAATAGTAGCCTCTTTGCCACGAATCGGAAACAGTTCTCTCCGACCATCCCGGTTCTTTTCCCGCGCGTGAGTGGGAATGGCGGCAGGATTGTGTCCAAGGAAGCAGCAGAAACGCCCCGCTGGTGGGTCAAGGGAGTGGTTATGGAGAAGGCAAGCGAGCCGAAGTTCACCAATCGACTGATTCACGAGACGAGCCCGTACCTCCTGCAGCACGCCCACAATCCCGTTGACTGGTACCCGTGGGGAGAGGAGGCACTCGGTCGGGCCCGCGCGGAGAATCGGCCGATTCTCTTGAGCATCGGCTACTCGGCCTGCCACTGGTGCCACGTCATGGAGCACGAGTCATTCGAGAACGAGCCGATCGCCCGCCTCATGAACGAGCACTTCATCAACATCAAGGTCGATCGGGAGGAGCGTCCAGACCTCGACACCATCTACATGAACGCGGTCCAGATGATGACAGGGCACGGTGGATGGCCGATGACGGTCTTTCTGACGCCGGATGGGCGGCCCTTTTACGGCGGAACCTACTATCCGCCCGTCGATCGCCACGGGATGCCCGGATTCCCGCGGGTCCTCATCTCCCTGGCGGAGGCGTGGCAGCATCGTCGGGAGGAGATCGAGAAGAACGCCGGAGGGCTGCTCCAAGAGCTTCAACGCATCGACCGTTTCAAGGGGGCCGGAGAGGCCGCGACGATGACGGTGCTCGATCAGAGCGCGACGCGGCTCCTGCAGTCTCTCGACCGGACCCACGGAGGCTTTGGCACGCGCCCGAAATTCCCTCCGGCGATGGCCCTCTCCTTTCTCCTTCGCCAAGATTTACGGCAGCCGGACCGGGGGTGTCGCGACGCCGTCACCCTGACGCTCGACCGGATGGCCCGCGGCGGCATCTACGACCAACTCGGCGGGGGCTTCCATCGCTACTCGGTCGATGATCGCTGGCTCGTTCCCCACTTCGAGAAGATGCTCTACGACAACGCGCTGCTCTCCCGCGTCTATCTCGAAGCTTGGTTGGTGACGGGCAATCCATTCTATCGGCAGATCGTCGAGGAGACGCTCGACTATGTCCGACGGGAGATGACGGACTCCTCCGGTGGCTTCTACTCCACACAGGACGCCGACAGCGAAGGGGTCGAGGGCAAGTTCTTTGTCTGGCGACCCGCGGAGGTCCTCTCTCTCCTCGGGCCGGAAGACGGAGAGATCTTCTGCCGCTTCTACGACATTACCGAGGAGGGCAACTTCGAGGAAGAGAATATTCTCCACGTCGAGGAGACAGTCGAAGCGGTGGCCCCCCGGCTCGGACTGACGCCCGATGCTCTCGAAAAGCTCCTTGCTCGCGGCCGGCGGATTCTCTTTGACACGCGGGAGGCCCGTATCAAGCCCGCTCGCGACGAGAAGATCCTCACCGCCTGGAACGGGCTCATGTTGCGCAGCTTTGCCGAGGCTGCCCGCGCGCTCAACCGTCAGGACTACCTCGACATCGCCATCCGCAACGCCCACTTTTTGACCACTGAGATGTGCGAGGGGAATCGCTTGCGGCGGACCCGCCATCGCGGTCAGACCAGGCTCAACGGCTACCTCGAGGACTATGCCAACACCATCGATGGCCTGCTTGCTCTCTACCAGGCCAGCTTCGATCCCCGTTGGTATCACCAAGCCCACCGGCTGACCGAAGCGATGATCGAGCACTTCCACGATGCGGAGGGTGGCGGATTCTTCTTCACCAGCCACGATCACGAAACGCTGATCGCCCGATCCAAGGACTTCTACGACAACGCCACGCCGAGCGGCAACGCCGTCGCGGCCGAAGTGCTCCTGCGGTTGGGGCTCTACACGGGAGAATCCCGCTATCGCGACCTCGCCGAGGAGATCTTCCAGCAGGTCGCGGCGGTGATCCCCCGCATGCCGACTGGGTTTGGCCACTTGCTCTGCGCGATCGACTTCGCCCTCGCCTCTCCTTACGAGGTCGCGCTGGTCGGACCGGTCTCGTCCCCGGCCATGGCCGAATTGCGCGCCGTCCTCGAGCAGCGCTTCCTCCCCCATACGGTGGTGGCTCTTGCCGACCCGGGTCGGCCAACCGTCGCGTCCTCGCCTGATCGAGCGGCGTCCGGGGACTTGGGGGAGATTCCCTTGCTCGCCAATCGCCCTGCCGTGGATGGACAACCGACGGCCTATCTCTGCCGCCACCACACCTGCGAGCGCCCGATGACCGATCCCGAAGCCTTGCGCCAGGTGTTGGCCTCTCCCACGTTGTCTTGACTGCAGGTCCTTACTTTCCACACAATCATGGCGTCCAGCTTGATCGACTACCCGATGGACTGCCTTTGACAGGCTCTGGAAGAGCCCGTACTATTAGATCTAATCGGTTTCGACGAGCTTGGCTCGTCCTCCGATCCATCGGCAACAGGCTCGACGTCGACACGCAGGTGCCGCAACGCCGGACCAAGCGCAGTGAATGCTGGACGAAGGCTGACGAGCAGCCTGGCGAGTGGCCATGACAACACTGGGGCAAGAGCTCAAAAAATACCGCGAAGAGAGAGGGGTGTCGCTTCAGCAAGTCGCCGACCGGACCCTCATCGGGATACAGTTTCTGAAAGCCATCGAAGCGGATGACTATGGTCCCCTCCCCGGTGGGATCTTCAATCGAGCCTTCGTCCGGAAATTTGCGCATGAAGTCGGCCTGGAAGAGCCCACGGCCCTTCGGCTCTACGAGGAGCAGTTGGCGGCCCAGGGCGGGGAAGAGGACCGTCGCTTCGAGCTGGGCGTCGAGAATTGGGATCGCCCCCCGACATACGGCAGCGGCTTTGTCCTCAGCTTGATCGTCCTGGTCGTCCTCGCTGGCGGGTCCTATCTGGCCTACCGGTTCTTCTTCCGGGAGGCGCTGGCCCCCACCGTGCCGTCCGCGACTCAAACCGGGACTGTCAACGATCGCTCAGCCTCCATCGACCCGACCCCAACCCCAGCGCCACCCAGTTCATCTTCGGAAGAATTGCGCGACTTGCGCCTGGCGGTCGCCGTCGGTGCCTCCGCCTGCTGGATCAAAGTGACTCGTGACAGGGAGGTTCCCGAAGAGGCGCTCTTGCCTCCCGGCGCGACTCGCGAATACTTGGCCCAGGAGAGACTGGTGCTCAGTGCCGGGAACCTTCCCTCTCTGCGGTTGACCCTCAATGGGCGGCCCTTGCTGAACAGCAAGATCGCCAACTCCCCGACCAGCGTCGTCGTCACCAGCCTTGTTCTGACGAAAGAGACCTATCTGCAATATGCCGACGCTCCACCTCCTGACTTCCCTCGGTAATTGTCTATGTTGACGGAACCCCTGCTCGAAGCGCTGACTTTTGATGATGTACTCCTGATCCCCGGCTTCTCGGATGTCCTTCCGACCGAGACGGACGTCTCGACCCGACTGACCCGACATATCCGGCTCAACATTCCGGTGACCAGCTCGGCGATGGATACCGTCACCGAGGCGCCCATGGCGATTGCCATTGCCCAGCAAGGCGGACTCGGCGTCATTCACAAGAACTTCTCGATTGCCGCGCAACACGACGAAGTCGACAAGGTCAAACGATCCGAGTCGGGGATGATCGTCGACCCGGTAACCATGACGCCGGACCGGAAGATCCGGGAAGCCCTTGAGCTGATGAAGCGGTACAAGATCTCTGGCGTCCCGATTGTCCAGGAGGATGGTCGGCTGGTCGGAATCCTCACCAATCGTGATCTCCGCTTCGAGACCCGTCTCGACCTGCCTCTCTCTGAGGTCATGACCAAGGATCACCTGATCACCGTTCCGGTCGGGACGACCCTCCGTGAAGCCGAAGGGATCCTGCAGCAGCACCGCGTCGAGAAGTTGCTGGTCGTCGATGATCAGTACAAGTTGAAGGGGCTGATCACGGTCAAGGATATCCAGAAGGCGATTCGCTATCCGCAGGCCGCCAAGGACGAGTATAGTATTGCAGCAATATGTGCTGATATTTTATCAAGAACTCTGGAACGATGCTCTGTAAAA
>JBMUAP010000241.1:0-5503 GCA_049454155.1 Blastocatellia bacterium | reverse complement strand
GGCGTGCGACAGCTCATGCACGATCAGCGAAGCAAAGAAGAGCACGGCCGTGATCCCGGCCATCCCCCAGGCCAACGACTGCCCCCAATCCGGATGGAGCGACTCAAACCGCGCCGCCAATGAAAAGACGATCAACAGAGCGATCAGGAACCAGGTGTAGTGCAGGCCAACTTCGATGCCAAAGATGCGCCCCAATTTGATGTGCGTCTCCACCGCTCCTCCTTTCAATCCCCTTCTTGTGGTCGAGGCCATTCGCCGTTCGCGGACTGCGGCCCCGGGTCGACAATCTCTCCTGCTCCTGCCAGAACTCGCGGCGGGAAAAGGCTCTCGCAACAGGCAAGCTTCCTTGACCCCTTTTTAGCCTTTCGTGCAATCATCATACCCGATTCCATCGATCTGCCAACCACCGGCTTGAATGAAGGTGATCTGCCCGGTGACCGAGTGGCTAGCGTCTCCTCAGAGATGAGGAATAATCCTCTGGTATGCAGTTTGCTCTCCTTCAGGTCTGTTCTTCTGTAGAAGGTCAATTTGCCCAATCGGAGGTGCTATCGAGGGACAAAATATCCCACTGGCGGCCTTTTGTGACAAGCTTCGACAGATCTGGAAGGAATGGCTTTCTTAAGAGGATTGTAAGGGTGAGAATGGGTTTGTTGGCAATCGAGCGACCGTCCTTGATCAGGCAATTCCTTTCAAGTGATGGCGGAAGGAGTCGAGCGGAATGAAGAACAGAAGCGAAGTCGAGACGACGGTATCCCTGGGTCAGTGGCACGTCATGGCTGGGGAGGAGTCGCTCGTTCGCCTTGGCTCCAGGATGGAGGGACTGGGCGAGGCCGAGGGAGTCGCACGCCTCGAGCAGTATGGCCGCAATAACCTTCCCACCAAGGAGCCCCCGACACTCCTCTCGATCTTCCTCAACCAGTTCAAAAGTCCGCTGATCTACATCTTGATTGTCGCCGCCTTGGTCGCCCTAGGCATGGGAGACCTGACCGACGCCGGGTTCATCATGGTCGTCGTCCTGCTCAACGCTTGGCTCGGAACCTTCCAGGAGTGGAAAGCAGAGCAGAGCGCCGCCGGTCTTCAGAAGCTGCTCAAGATCATGGCACGTGTCCGGCGAGGTGGGACCGAACGGGTCATCGACGCCGAAGATCTGGTCCCAGGCGACATCGTCCTGCTCGAATCAGGGAAGCGGGTTCCGGCCGATCTGCGGCTGCTCTTGACCAACAATCTGAGCATCGACGAATCGCTTCTGACAGGAGAGTCACGGGCCGTCGACAAGTGGCCCGACCCTCTCGCCGCGGCGCTCTCGACCAGTGAGCGGATCAATCTGGCGTACGCCGGATCGACGGTCATGACGGGGCGAGCCACCGGGGTGGTCGTCGCCACCGGGATCGGGACTGAGCTGGGAAAGATTGCGCAGTCGGTCACACAGGCCGAGACGACCAAGCCCCCGCTCGTCGTCCGCATGGAGGTCTTCGCGCGGCAGATCAGCCTCGCCGTGGTCGGGGCCTGTATCCTGCTCGGCTTTGTCGCCCTCTGGCGGGGAATGCCCGTCTCTGACGTCTTCTTCTTCGCCGTCGCGTTGGCGGTCTCGGCGATCCCGGAGGGGCTCCCGGTGGCGATCACCGTCGCCCTCTCGATTGCCACCAATCGCATGGCCAAACGGCACGTCATCGTCCGCAAACTGACGGCGGTCGAAGGACTCGGGAGCTGCACCTTCATTGCCAGCGACAAGACGGGAACGCTGACGGTCAACCGCCAGACGGTCCGGGTCATCTCCCTGCCGGGCGGGGAGAGGTTCCGGGTCGACGGGGAGGGCTATGCCGGCGAAGGGGCTGTGATTACCGAGAGTGGAGAAGCGATCCCGGAAAGCAGTCTGCGCTGCCTTCACCGTCTCGCCGAAGCCTCCGTCCTCTGCAACGAGGCGTCTCTGGTGTTTCACAACGGAGACTGGAACCACGATGGCGACGAAGTCGACGTCGCCCTCCTCGCCTTCGGCTACAAGATGGACCATCCACCGGATGGCGTCCGCCAAGCGGTCGAGAAGCTCGGAGAGATCCCCTTCGAATCGGAACGCCGCTACGCCGCCGTCTTCTACCGCAAGAATGGCCGCGTCAAGGTCGCGATCAAAGGCGCGCTCGAAGTGCTGCTGCCGCGCTCCACAGCCATGCTCACTCCATCTGGCTCAGTCCCGATCCATGCCACGGAGATCGAAGAAGAGGCCAACTCGATGTCCGCCAGTGGCCATCGATTCCTGGCAATCGCCGAAGGCGAGATCTCTGCCCCTCCAGTCAATGGCAAATGGGAACAAGATGCGTTGCCGCCTCTGACGCTGCTCGGATTGGTCGGCCTGATCGACCCTCCACGGATGGAGGCCAAGGCGGCGGTCGCCCGCTGCCAGAAGGCTGGGATCGAGGTAGCCATGGTCACCGGCGACCATCCACTGACGTCGCTCTCAATTGCCCGTGAGCTTGGCATCGTCCGACAATCGCCGACGGGGCGCGAGGTGGTCACCGGCCGTGCGCTCGAGGAGGCTGGTAGTCCACAGTCCGAGTCGTTCCTCGGACTGGTTCGCGAGGCCCGGGTCTTCGCCCGCGTCGCCCCTCTCCAGAAACTGCAGATCGTCGAGGCCCTCCGGCAGATGGGCCACTTCGTCGCCGTCACTGGCGATGGAGTCAACGACGCTCCGGCACTCAAACGGGCTAACATTGGGGTCGCCATGGGCTCCGGATCCGATGTCACCAAAGACACTGCCTCCCTCATCATCACCGACGATAATTTCACCTCGATCGAGGCGGGAGTCGAAGAGGGCCGCTTCGCTTACGACAAGATCCGCAAGGTGACCTACCTGCTCATCTCAACCGGGACCGCCGAGGTCCTCCTCTTCCTCTTGGCGCTCGTTGTCGGCGTCCCACTGCCGCTCCTTCCAGTGCAGATCCTCTGGCTCAATCTGGTAACCAACGGCATTCAGCATCTCGCCCTTGCCTTCGAGGGGGGCGAGCCCGGGACGATGCAGCGAACGCCGCGTCGCCCCGAAGAGGGAATCTTCAACCGCCTCATGATCCGGCAGACGCTCGTCGCCGGTGGGACGATGGGCCTCCTCGCCTTCGTCAACTGGCTGCTCTTGCTCGACCAAGGCTGGAGCGAAGCCGAGGCCCGCAACCGGCTGCTCCTCCTCTTCGTTCTCATGCAGAACTTCCACGTCTTCAACTGCCGGTCGGAGTACCTCTCGGCCTTCCGGGTGCCGATCCACCGCAACTACTTCCTGATCTTCGGGGTCTCGGGCGCACTGGGGATCCATTTCCTCGCGATGCATCTCCCGATCATGCAGCGGATCCTGAGCCTCTCGCCGGTCGAGCGAGGCGAATGGCTCATTCCCGTGGCGATGGCCTCGTTGCTGCTGGTGGCCATGGAGATCTTCAAACGGATCGAACATCGAGTGAGATGACCCATTCAGGGGGAGGATCGCGACTTCTTCTCGATCAAGACTGAAGGCAATCCGTCAAGGAGGGAGAGGATCTGGGTGGCGAGAACGATGGCTACTCGATCCCCCCTCAGGATCGACAGTGGATGAGCGTCTCAAAATAGGTCTTGCAGTGACCTGCCAGGAGTGGTATATATTCCTGCGTTGAGTGTGGTTCGCCCCGGGCCACCATCAGTAACCGGCTCTCTTTTGCGAAGAGCCTTCACCCAATCAGTTGCCTGCCATCTCGTCCCGCTGTGGTTAAGGAGTAGCCACCAGGACATTGCTACTCGGATCTCCTCACCGAACCTCCGAGAGGCCTTCCCCCCCCAGTTTGGGCAGGTGTTTACACATCCCTACCTACGTTAGCGTCCAGAGCGGCCATCCCCTGGGCATCCTTCCTTGAGGAGTATTATTGACATGCGAACCTCACCAAAGTTCGACCTTCTGGTAACCACACATTCTCACGCGCGCCACTTCGCCTCGACCCTCTTTGTGGGGATCTTGTTCTTGATCGCCGCCGGCAACTTGGCCTTCGCCGCCGAGCCTGGGACGCCGCTCCCCGCCACCTCGGAAGCGAGTGACCAGAAACCTGGCTCGCTGGTAATCTATAACTACTACAGCTCGGACAGCGCCAATCAGAACCAGCGAAACACAACCCTCAATATCACCAATACCAGCGTCAATCGGTCCGTGATTGTTCATTTCTTCTTCGTCACACAGAGCTGTTCGGTCGCCGATTTCAAATCGAATCTGACGCAAAACCAGACCCTCTCGCTCTCCCTGTCAGATGTCGATCCGGATGTGACAGGCTACGTGATGGCAGTGGCGGAGAATGCCGAAGGCCTGCCGATCTCGCACAACTTTCTGATCGGAGATGTCTACTTTCGTGACGCAGAGAAGTCAGTCGGACTGGCTGCGATCAGCTTCTCGGCCAACTGGACAGCCGGAACGCCAATTCCAACTGGTCTCACCTCCTCACCCACGGTCACGATTCAGTTCAACGGACAAGCAGGTGGGTACAATCGCCTCCCCGCCACCGTGGCCATGGCGAACTTCCCAAGCCGAGCAGCGGGGGATCGAACCATGCTGATTCTCAACTCCATTGGCGGAGACTATGCCGTGCAAGCGGGATCGGGAACACGATCGGTCTTCGGCCTCCTTTTTGATGATATGGAACAGTCGCAGAGCTTCAGTATCTCCTTCAACTGCCAGTATGCACGGGTGCTCGATGACAGCAATCCACGGGTCGTTCCCCGCATGTCAACGACAATTCCCGCCGGTCGCACGGGATGGATGAAGCTCTACTCGCCAGACAGCACACAGGGGTTGCTGGGAGCCATGGTCATTTGGAACCTGACCAACGGAATCAGCAACATGGGGGCTCACAACCTTCACCATCTGACCTTGACGGATGGCGCAGGTACGACGGCCAGTCTCCCGGTCTATCCAAACTAGGTCGACCTTACAAGAAAAGGGTCTGCTTTTCAGTGGGCGGAGGAGAGGGAATCCCCTCCTCCGCCCAGCTTTCTTTGAGTGCCAATCCTCGTCCATCTCCCATTCCAGTTCCTCTCCGGCGGCAACATGCGGACCTGCCTGACCGAATCATCGGTGGAGTGGGGGAAGGGCCACACTGGGTGAGGAGATTTTCGTGGGGAACTACGGCCAGACTAGCGCAAAACGGACCAACCATATTGAGAAACGTGGAGTTGCACAGCCACCCCGCAACTTGTCGGCCTGTGCAGGAACTGGCACGGTGTTTGCAGTATTTTTGAGTGCCGGACGTCAAACCCCGATCGGACTCCCCGGTTCGGTATCTCCCAATGGGAGGGGGGAAGGCCCCCAGGTGGAGGCCTGGAAATGGCAAGGAGAGTCCGATCCCAGCGAAGGAGGAGAGGATCATGACAACCAAACCAGCCACCGGACTTGCACCCGTCAAGACTGGAATCGTGGATCCGTTGTTCCGCACATTCCAGGAGCGATTGAACAGACTCTTCGGCGAAGCGATGCCGGGCTTGGCCAACTGGCCGGGCTGGATGGAGG
>JBMUAP010000240.1:0-5504 GCA_049454155.1 Blastocatellia bacterium | reverse complement strand
CTCAACAGAAAAGCACCGCCCTGCCCCAACCCGGGCCCTTGGCTGGGGAGCTGCTCGTCAGGCTCGAGGCGCAGGCGGACGGCGGGCAGCTCAGGACGTTCGAGCCTTCCCAGCAGCAGATAGGCGTCGTGGATCGATCCGTTGGCGGGGACGTAGTAGCTGCTGTCCTCCCGTGCCTCGATCTTCGCGTGGGCCTCCGTCTGAACACGAAACGCCTTGAAGGGGGTCCACTCGACCGGCCCCGGTGGAGCGTGTACCGCCGGGCTCTTCTCCAGCCGCTCGCGCTCCTTCTGCTCCCACTCCGCCTGGCTCCATTCCACAGGAGGCGGCGGGACCGGCACGGATCGGGGCGCGCGCAGGATCTCGCCGGGCTCGACAAAGACCGTCGGACCAAGGTTGTTGTAGTCGATGGTCGAGTTGAAGAAGGCATACATCTGGTAGTACTCACGATGCGAGATCGGATCGTACTTATGCGTATGGCACTGGGCACACCCTACGGTGAGGCCGAGCCAGACCGCGCCGGTCGTGTTGACCCGGTCCATGACCTGCTCGACCCGAGCCTGCTCCGGGTCGACGCCCCCTTCCTGATTGATGACGGTATTGCGATGGAAGCCCGTCGCGATCAACTGCGCCTTGGCCGCGCGTGGATCCGGCGGGGCGGGCAGGAGATCCCCGGCGAGCTGTTCGATGGTGAAGCGATCGAAGGGCTTGTCGTCGTTGACCGCCTGGATGACCCAGTCACGATACGGCCACATCTCCCGCTCGCCATCGATCGTATAGCCGTGGGTATCCGCATACCGCGCCTGGTCGAGCCAATGGCGCCCCCAGCGCTCCCCGTAATGGGGGGAGGCGAGCAGCCGATCGACCAGTTGGCGATAGAGCTGCTCCTGCTCGGCGACCGTCCCGGCTTCGAAAGCCGTGACAAATTGGGAGACCTCCTCCGGGCTCGGCAGCAGCCCGGTCAGGTCGAGCGAGAGCCGTCGGATCAGGGTCGCCGCGTCCGCCTGTGGCGAAGGCGCGATCCCTTCCGCCTCCAGGCGGGAGAGGACGAAAGAGTCGATCTCGTTCCGTACCCAGCCCGCCTGACGAACTGACGGAGGGGTCCCCCGGGTGAGCGGCTGAAATGCCCAGTGGCCCTCATAACCTGCCCCCTGGGCGATCCAGCGGCGGAGCAGCTCGGCCTCGGCGGCGGTGATCGGGGAGCGCTTCGACGCCGGGGGCGGCATCACCTCCGCCACCTCGTGGGAGGTGACTCGCCGCAGCAGTTCACTCTCCTCCGGTCGCCCCGGCGCAACGATCCGGTAGCCACCACGATCCTTGGTCGCCCCCTCGAACGTGTCGAGGCGAAGCCCGGCCTTGCGGTTCTTCTCGTCCGGCCCGTGGCAGGAGAAGCACCGATCTGAGAGGATCGGTCGGATGTCGCGATTGAAGCGGACCTCGGCTCCGGCTTGGCTCGCTTGGACCTCTTGATCCATTCCGTTGCCGCCCCAGGCCACAAGTCCCCATCCGATCAGGCCGACGACGATCGATAGCTGGATTCTTCTCATCCTCTCTCCCTCAGATCAAGTCCTGCCTCACACCACCCCCCAAGAGGAAAATCGTCTTCCCTGGGCTACGCCACACGCAGCATCCGTCCCGATGATTCCACGAAAAAAAATAGGAATTAGGTCGCCCCCTCGCTGGTCGGCTCAACCGGAGAGAAGCAATTCGAAGTGTAGGACACCCCATTTCAAAAGGCAATCAGGCCCTCGACCGTCCCGCCGATCCTCACTGCCCCGCGCCTGTCCCAAACAGCGGAGGAAGCTGACCACGCCGCTGCAACCGTTCCAATTCCGGTCTGGGCAGCTGCAAGAGGTGCGGTGCCCTCGCCCCATCCAACCAGTCGAGCAGCTCGGTGAGCGACTCGCGATCCATCGCCGTGCACCCGATCGTTCCCCGATCGGAGCCCTCCCAAAGATGGAGAAAGATGCACGACCCTTCGCCGGGCCTGACCGGACGCCGGTTCTGCTCGACGACGATTCCCAGCTGGTACTGCTCATCCTCCCGGCGCATCTGCTCCGCCGAACTCCAGTCGAGTGGCTCCTTCCCCAGCCTCGACCCGTCGACCAGTCGATTGTACTGGCTCGAGCGTGGGTCATCGACGCAGACCAGGCTCGCCGTCGTCTCCCAAAAGGGAATCCGCCAACGGCGTTCTCCTCGCGCCGCCCTTTCTCCAAAAGCCGTCCCCAAAGGGAAGAGCCCCGCCGGCGAGCGTCCATCCCCTTCCCGCTTGACGGGCCCCACTCCCCCGCCCCACCCAGCCCGAACCGCCTCCCCGGCCCATCCAAGTCCTGCCCGCCCGACGACCACCGGAACTTCCCGCCCGATCCGTCGCCACCCTTCTCCCTCCCGCTCGTACCTCCCCAACCGCCCCGTCATCCCACTCCAATCTTCCGTCACCACGACCACCGCCTGTTCCACTCCGCGCAGACGCTCCACCCTCCCTTGACAACCCACTCCCAGCCAGACCAGCCCCCAGATGACCACCCATCGCCCTCGCCTCATCTTCTCCCTCCTTCCCAGGCCCCTTCCTTTGAGTTGACATTGTTTCAATTTAGACATAGTCTAGCGACCATGCAGCGACTTGATCTCAAGCTAGTAGAGAGCATGGTGTTGGCGCAGGGGTTGAAGATGACGCCACAGCGAAGGGCGATCATCGAGTACCTGCAGAAGTGCGACACGCATCCGACGGCGGAAGAGATCCTGCAAGCCGTCAATCTGCAATTTCCGATGACGTCGCGTCCGACGGTCTACAATACGCTCAACTGGTTGAAGGGAGAAGGGCTGATCCGGGAGGTCTTCGAGTCGAGCTCGGTCCGTTTCGATCCGAACACCTCGCCGCACCATCATTTCATCTGTCAAGGGTGCGAGCGGGTGACGGACGTCTCCCCGCGTGACATCGTCCCACCTTCGTTCGCCCCGCTTCCGGGGGGACAGCGGGTCGAATCGTATCAAATCACTATTCGTGGACTGTGTGCTGATTGCCAGCGGCAGTCCAGTTCTGTTTCGTCGTCTGATTGAATCGACAAGGAACGAAGAAGGGAGGGGGAGGCCGTTGATGGCCTCCCTTTCCGGAACTGACCAACGATCGAAGATCAGTTCGATCGATAGTCTTGCAAGGAGAAGCTGATGAAAAATATACAAGGATGGAAGGCGATCTTCGCGATCACGGCGATGGTCCTGATGTCCGGGGGAGGGTTCCGGGATGTCAGCGCACAGACGCCGGGTCAACCGATGGGAAATCAGTCCTGGTGGCCGGAACAGTTGGACCTGAGTCCGCTGCGGCAGAACGCGCCGACGGCCAACCCGATGGGCAAGGACTTTGATTATGCGAAGGCGTTCGCGACGCTCGACCTCAAAGCGGTCAAAGCGGACATCAAGAAGGTCTTGACGACGTCGCAGCCGTGGTGGCCGGCCGACTATGGCAATTACGGCCCGTTCTTCATCCGGATGGCCTGGCACAGCGCCGGGACCTACCGGGTGGCGGATGGTCGTGGTGGAGCCGGGGGCGGTCAACAGCGCTTCGAGCCGCTCAACAGCTGGCCGGACAATGCCAATCTCGACAAGGCGCGTCGGCTGCTCTGGCCAGTCAAGCAGAAGTACGGGCAGAAGCTCTCCTGGGCTGACCTGATGGTGCTGACGGGCAACGTCGCGCTCGAGTCGATGGGGTTCCAGACCTACGGGTTCGCGGGTGGCCGTGAGGACGACTGGGTTCCGGATGTCGTCTACTGGGGTCCGGAGAAGAAGTGGCTCGCCGATGAGCGCTACAGCGGCGACCGCAAGTTGGAGAACCCGCTGGCAGCGGTCCAGATGGGGCTGATCTACGTCAACCCGGAAGGCCCGAACGGCAAGCCGGATCCGCTCGCCGCGGCGCGAGACATCCGCGAGACCTTCGGTCGGATGGCCATGAACGATGAGGAGACAGTGGCACTGATCGCCGGCGGCCACACCTTTGGGAAGGCCCATGGTGCCTACGACCCCTCGAAGTGCGTCGGGCCGGAGCCGGCCGCAGCTGGAATCGACGAGCAGGGCTTTGGCTGGAAGAACAAGTGCGGCCGTGGCGCGGGGGTCGACACGGTAACGAGCGGCCTGGAAGGGGCCTGGACATCGACGCCGACGATGTGGAGTTCGCGCTATCTCGCCAACCTCTTCGCCTACGACTGGGTGCAGACCAAGAGTCCGGCGGGCGCGACGCAGTGGATTCCGGCCAACAACCAGGCCGCCAACACGGTGCCGGACGCGCACGATCCCTCGAAGCGCCACGCACCGATCATGTTCACCACCGACCTGGCCCTCAAGTTTGATCCGGCCTACGAGAAGATCTCGCGCCGCTTCCTCGCCAATCCAGAGGAGTTCCGGCTTGCCTTCGCCAAGGCTTGGTTCAAGTTGACCCATCGCGATCTGGGACCGCGTGTGCGGTACGTCGGCTCGGAAGTCCCCAAGGAAGAGCTGATCTGGCAGGATCCGCTGCCGTCGGTCAGCTACCAGAAGATCGATGGGAAGGATGTCTCCGCGCTCAAGGCGAAGATCCTCGGTTCCGGGCTGACGGTGCCAGAGTTGGTGCGGACGGCCTGGGCGTCGGCCTCGACCTACCGGGGAACGGACATGCGCGGGGGGGCGAACGGCGCCCGGGTCCGGCTGGCTCCCCAGAAGGACTGGGAGGTCAACAATCCGGCCGAGCTGACCAAGGTACTAGGCCGCCTCGAAGCGATCCAGAAGGAGTTCAACAGCGGGGCGGCTTCTGGAAAGAAGCGGGTCTCGCTGGCCGACCTGATCGTCCTCGGTGGAAACGCAGCGGTCGAGCAGGCAGCGAAGAACGCGGGCCATTCAGTGGAGGTGCCCTTCACGCCCGGTCGGGTCGACGCGACGCAGGACCAGACTGACGCGCTCTCCTTCGCGCCGCTCGAGCCGACCGCGGATGGCTTCCGTAACTATTTCCAGAAGGCGGAGCGAACCTCGCCACCGGCGATGCTCGTCGATCGGGCCAATCTGTTGACCCTCTCTGTGCCGGAGATGACCGTTCTCGTCGGCGGCCTGCGGGTGCTCAACGCCAACTTCGGTGGGGCGAGCCACGGTGTCTTCACCACCCGCCCCGGCACACTCAGCAACGACTTCTTCGTCCATCTGCTCGATATGTCGACGGAGTGGAAGAAGTCGACCAGCAGCGAGGGGATCTATGAGGGAGTCGACCGGGCCACTGGCAAGGTCAAGTGGACGGCGACGCCTGTCGATCTCATCTTCGGGTCGAACTCGGAGCTGCGTGCCCTCGCGGAGTTCTACGCCGAGAATGACTCGAAGGAGAAGTTCGTGCAGGACTTCGTTCGGACTTGGGCGAGAGTGATGAACCTCGATCGGTTCGACCTGTAATCCTTGCAGAAGGGAAATCTTGGTCAAGAGCCGGTGGGTGGCGTGTCCCCCCACCGGCTTTTTTTCGTAACTACTCACGGAGAGAAAAATCAGAAAGT
>JBMUAP010000239.1:0-5521 GCA_049454155.1 Blastocatellia bacterium | reverse complement strand
CCGCCCGGTTCCCCCCCCTCGTTCCGCAGGAGCATCGGAGATCCATCCAGCTCATTGACGAGAAGATCGAGGTCGCCGTCGCGGTCATAGTCGCCCCAGGCCGCGCCCGTCGAGAATCGGTCATCGCCGACCCCGGCCCGCTTGGTGACCTCCTCGAACGTCCCATTGCCCCGGTTGCGGAAGAGGCGGTTGGGGCCAAAGCAGGTGACGTAGAGGTCGTCCCAGCCGTCGTTGTCGTAATCGGCGACCGCGACTCCCATCGACCAGCCCGGATCGGCGAGGCCGGCCGCGTCCGCCACCTCGCGGAACGTGCCATTCCCGAGATTCCGGTAGAGGGCTGCCTTGGGACGCGCCTTTCCTGCGAGGGCTCCCTCGACCGTCGAGGAGTTGAGCAGGTAGAGGTCGAGCCATCCATCCCGATCGAAATCGAACATGGCGACTCCCCCGCCCATGCTCTCGACGATGTACTTCTTTTCGGCGGCCGACTGGTGGAGGAAGGTGAGGCCGGCTTCGCGCGTGACCTCGATTAACTGGACGGTCGCCTTGCGGGAGGCATCCGGCGATTGGGCTGTCTCTCCCCACCACCCGAGCCCGGGCACCAGGAGCAGCCCCATCCAGCAGAGTCGGCGGAGTGCGGTCAGCATCGGCAATCTCCTCCCTCTCCCCATCCCATTCCCACCGCTTATCCTAGCGGGATCGCCGCACGCGGGCCACCGCATCCTTCCAACCTTCATAGAGCCGGTCGCGTTGGCTGCGCTTCATTGTCGGCTCGAAGCGCTGTTCGACCTGCCACTGCTGCGCGATCTCCTTCGGGCTCTTCCAGAAGCCGACGGCAAGTCCGGCAAGGTAGGCCGCACCGAGGGCGGTCGTTTCCGTGATTACCGGGCGCACCACCGGAACGCCCAGGATGTCGGCCTGGAACTGGCAGAGGAAGTTGTTGCGCGCTGCGCCGCCGTCGACCCGCAGCTCCTTGACCTTGAGGTCGGCGTCCTTCTCCATCGACTCGACGACATCGCGGGTCTGGTAGGCCATCGCCTCCAGCGCCGCGCGGACGATGTGGGCTCGCGTCACACCCCGCGTCAGCCCGCTGATCGCTCCCCGCGCCTCCTGGTCCCAATAAGGAGCGCCCAATCCGACAAAGGCCGGCACGAAGTAGACTCCTTGGCTATCCGGGACCGAGGTCGCAATCTCCTCCGTCTCCGGCGCGCTGGCCACCATCTGCAGCCCATCGCGCAGCCACTGGATCGCCGCTCCCGCAATGAAGACGCTCCCTTCGAGCGCGTACTCCGTCTTTCCCCCGACTCGCCACGCGACCGTCGTCAGCAGCCCCGATTTCGAGGCGCGGGCGTGCTCTCCCGTGTTGAGCAGCAGGAAGCAGCCCGTCCCATAGGTGTTCTTCAGCATGCCCGGCTTGAAGCAGGCCTGCCCGAAGAGCGCCGCCTGCTGATCCCCCGCGTTGCCGGCAATCGGAATCGGCGCGCCAAAGAGGTCGGCCTCCGTCTCACCCACCACCTCCGACGAGGCGGTCACCGTCGGGAGCAGCTCTGCCGGAATCTCCAGCCGCTTGAGAATCTGGTCATCCCACCGCTCCTTGCGAATGTCGTAGAGCAGCGTCCGCGAGGCGTTCGAGACGTCGGTGACGTGCGCTCTCCCCCCCGTCAAATGGTGGATCAACCAGGTGTCGACCGTCCCGAAGGCCAACTCGCCCGCCCGCGCCCGCTTGCGCGATCCCTTGACGTGATCGAGCAGCCACGCCAGCTTCGTCCCCGAGAAGTAGGCGTCGGTCACCAAGCCGGTCTTCCGCCGAATCACCCGGTCGAACTTCTCCTTCTTCAGCTCATCGCAGAGCGCAGCCGTCCGTCGACACTGCCAAACGATCGCGTTGTGGAGCGCCTGACCCGTCTCCCGCTCCCAGAGCAGCGTCGTCTCGCGCTGGTTGGTGATTCCCAGCGCAGCCACCTTCTCCGCGCCGATCCCCGTCTGATCAAGCAACCGCAGCACGCAGTCCCGCTGGGATTGCCAGATTGCCACGGGATCGTGCTCGACCCACCCCGCTTGCGGGTAGATCTGTGGGAACTCCTGCTGTGACATCCCGACGATCCCCCCCTCCCGATTGAAGAGGATCGCACGTGAGGATGTCGTCCCCTGATCCAACGCCAAGACATAGTCTGCCATGAGGTGCCTCCTTCGCTCTCCTTCTGTTCGCTGATGCAATGGTTCTGGATTGGGCCTTCCCCTGCGGTTCTTGACCGGCCCTCTTTTGGGCAGGGGAGGGCCTTACTGTTCGCTCTTCCCGCCCATTTGTCAAACCTGCTGGATCATTTTTCTCGCTCCGCAGGCCATGGTAAGGTAATTCGACGATTGTACTCTCTCTCGCTTTTCCAACCGCCATTCCAATCGAATTCACGAGTGGCCTGTGGGATCGGAGGGCAAATGGAGCCCTGCCAAGCGGGGGAGGGAAGAACGGCCCGCCTCGCCCAGGGGGGAGGGGAGGGCGTCGATTTTTGGAGTAATCTTCGATGACAAATCCGGTAGTTGGACTGGCGATCAGCGGGGCGGGAGCGGAAGACCTTCTCGTGACCCTCTTTGTGATGTTTGTCGCGGCCAAGGTGGCGGCGGAGATCTTCGAGCGGTTGAAGCAGCCGGCCGTGGCGGGCGAGATTCTCGCGGGGGTCATCATCGGGCCAAGCGTGCTTCAGTGGGTCCAGCCCGGTGAGCTGACCAACGCCCTTGCCGAGATCGGCGTCATCTTCCTGCTCTTCCTCGTCGGATTGGAGACCAAGCCGGGGGACATCTTCCGGGTTGGAGGTCGGGCGGCCATCGTCGCGATCCTCGGCGTCATCGTCCCCTTTTTCGTCGGCTATTGGATGGCAGACCTCTGGGGGCAACCCCGCATCGAATCGATCTTCATCGGTGCCGCGATGGTCGCCACCTCGGTCGGGATCACCGCGCGGGTTCTCGGCCAGATGGGGCTGCTCCAC
The DNA here is from genome assembly GCA_049454155.1 of Blastocatellia bacterium. Classification (GTDB taxonomy): domain Bacteria; phylum Acidobacteriota; class Blastocatellia; order RBC074; family RBC074; genus CAIOZW01. Next base: position 2,540 of record JBMUAP010000239.1, on the reverse strand, counting down.
CTCGATGTCAGCCGCATCATTCTCGGAGCGGCGGTCATCGATGACATCCTCGGGCTGCTCATCCTCGCCGTCGTCAGCAGCTTCGCCAAGGGCAATGTCGACTACACCCAAATTGCCGCGACCGCCGGACTGGCGATCGGCTTCACGGTCGTCATCATCCTCCTCGGAGCTCGCGCGGTCAATCGCATCCGCCCGCGGGTCGAGCGGCTGCGCGTCAACCAATCCTATGTCGTCTTCGGCTTCGCCCTTTGCCTCGGCCTCGCGCTGGTCGCCCAGTACATCGGCGTCGCGGCGATCATTGGCGCTTTCCTCGCCGGCATGGCCATGTCGGAATCGGCCGAGGGGACCGATATGGGCCATCAGGCCGAAGCGGTGACAGAGTTTCTGCTCCCCTTCTTCCTCGCCAACATCGGCATGCAGCTCCAGCTCTCGGCGATCCTCAATCGCGGAACGTTGATCTTCGCCACGCTGGTGACCCTGCTGGCCGTCGCCTCGAAGATCCTTGGCTGCGGGCTCGGCGCGTGGACCCTCGGACGCCGCAAAGCCATGCAGGTCGGAATGGGCATGGTCCCGCGTGGCGAGGTCGGCATCGTCGTCGCCCAGATCGGCCTCGGCCTCGGGGCGATCGGGAACGAGGCCTTCGGTGTTGTCCTGATCATGGCGGTCGCGACGACCCTCATCGCCCCTCCCTTCCTTGTCCTGCTCTTCAAACAGGAACAGCGGATCCCGCCCGATCCGTCAGTCCCCATCTCTTCCCTCGGCTGAGGCGAGGGCTGATATCAAGTGGACGCAAGGTTCACGTGCACATTTGAATGGAGTGGTCATCCTTAGCGCCAAGTTTTGGCTGGATCCAGATGTCATGCTAGAGGCTATCCAGAAACCGGGGGGAGGCGATGAATAACAGGATGATCTCACACGAAGACACGAAGGCACGAAAAGATCAGGAAGAGCTGCCCAGGATTGTCGTCACCGTCCATCCGGGATGCACGGTGAGACTGGGACCGGACTCCTCGGATCTGTCTATTCTGAATGACCGATAAAAACCTCTGTGTCTTTGTGTGAGCCGTGTCTTGGACCAGCACTTCGACACCGCCTGCGCCGCACCCGATCGGTCTTGTCAAACTTGGCCTGTTCTCTTCTGTTTTTAAAGAAGGCTTCGGGATGACTTCTCAAATAGTCAATGTCACGGTGACAGACGATACCTTGTCGGTTGACCTTGAAGACGGTCGCACCATCGCGGTACCGATTGGTTGGTATCCGCGCCTGGCCTATGGCACACCGGCTGAGCGTGCCAATGTTCAGATCAGCGGTGCCGGTTATGGGATGCATTGGCCGGATCTTGATGAGGATCTTGGGATTGAAGGGTTGCTGCTTGGCAGGCAATCTACAGAGAGCGCTTCTTCGCTCAAACGATGGTTGCAACGGCGGGAAGAGACGCAAGCCCGGGAAACCGCATGAAAAACGGGCCAGATCGGATTGATTTCGATAGACCTACCCTGTGCGCGTACCTCTGACGCGCGCATGCTCCAAAGAGAGGAATGGGCATTACCAGTGATGAAGGCCAAGAGGGCCGTCCTGTCAAATCTCAAGCCAGCGGTCAAGACCAACTCACTGGATACCAGTCGCTCATCGTAACTACTCACGGCATCAATGAACTTCAAGGTATCCTATGTTCTTCTCGGTGGCCTCTCTGTGCTGCAATGTTCTCTTCCGTTCAGACGTTAGGGGTTGTTGACGGAGATCACTGCCAAATCTTCTTCTCTGTGACCTCTGTGCCTCGGTGGTGCAATCATCTCTTCCGTTCGATCGTTGGTCGCTGGTTGGCCCAGTCCACTTTCTGATCTTCCTCTCCGTGAGTAGTTGCCGCTCATCAACGTATTTTTGGCGGAAAGAATCGAGCAAGAGCTGAGATCCAAGACTTGAGTGAGATGGAGGCCGCCAACGGGTTTGGCCGTCGGCGGCCTGGGCAAAGCCGGGAGAGCCTACTTCGACGGGCGATTGGCGAGGACGTGATCTGCCACTTCCCCCACCGGAGCGAGCCAAATCCCTTGCGCTGGATCCGAGGCCATCTTGAGCAGCTCCTCCAGCATCGAGACCCGGGTCAACTGCCGTCCGCGCACCCCGATCTCGTGTCCGGCGAGAATCAGCCACTGGCCTTGCTTGCGCGCCTGTTCGATCACGGGCAGGATCTCGGGGAACTCCTTGCCATCCATCTCCATCCCGGTCAATTGGGCCATGTCGCAGTAGACAGGGTCGTTCGGCGCTTCGTCGAGCCACCCACGCCCACTCTGGTGCAGCTCCGCGACCAAGGGGACGTAGCTCTTGACGCTCCGTCCGCGTCCGACATACGTCTGGCCGCACGGATAGGCGAAGGAGACCGGGTTGACGCCCAACAGCCGCTCCAGCTGGCGCTGCGCGTCCTTCAGCTCGGCCTTCATCTGGCCAGTCGTATAGTCCTCGAGGGCCCGGTCTCGCGACCAGGGGAAGTTGCCGGAGCAGGGGTGACGAACGCTGTGGCTGCCGATCTCGTGGCCGTCGGC
>JBMUAP010000238.1:0-5542 GCA_049454155.1 Blastocatellia bacterium | reverse complement strand
GGAGTCGCAGCGCCCGCCCACGATCCCCGGCGAGTATGGCATCGGTCAGCTCAAAGTTGCTATGCTCCCGCGAGTCCCGCACCAGGAGGTCGAGCACCTCTGCCGTGATGAGAGGTCGAGCCCGGCTCCGTTCTTCCTGGCTTCCGCCAAGGTAGCAGAGCACCTTGTCCAGTTCAGGAACCAGTTGGCCCAGCTCGACTCCCACCCGTCCGATCAGCCGTCCCGCAACCGCTGGGTCGAGACGTCCCCCCGCCTCTTCGACGTAACCCCGGGCCCACTGCACCGCTTGCGAGTCGTCGAGCAAGGGGAAGGAGACCACCTGGCATCCCTTCTTCAAGAGAGAGGCAATCGTCCGTCGATTGTCGAGTCCCGGGGTGGTGAAGACGAGAATGGTCGTCTCCGCCGGGCTTCGCAAGTAGTCCTTGAGGGCCTCGATCGGCCCCTCCTCACTGAGGGACTCGAAGTCCCGGACGACGACCAGCCGCCGCGCGGCCATCAGTGGATATTGTCGCGCCAGCCGGAGGGCTTCCTCCAGATTCCCGCCGGCGACAGAGATCTGACTCGCGTTGAAATCACCGAGGGAGGGGTCGATCGCCGACGCTTGGATCTGGTGAAGCGCCCTCTCCCGCAGCCATTTCTCCGGTCCCTCGAGCAGGTAGAGAGGGGCAAACTGCCCTGTTCTGACCTGCTGCTCGAGCACTTCTCGCGATTTTCCACTATCGGGCGCCGCTTTTCGCATCCTGTTTCAGAATCCTTCGAGCAGGGAGGTCATCACCGACCGGGCAAAATCGAGCGCGATCCGCTCAACGGCTGGTCCTTCTTCGGAGAAGAAGGTGGCCGGGTCCCCGGAGATCTCATACTCCCCCCGGAAGGTGAAGTTCTGGTAGTCGAAGAGGATCCGGTTTTTGGTCAGGTCGCGGACTGTCAAGCCGACCGTGATAGTCACCTCTGAGAGGCGAGCCCGTCCGAAGTCGTCGAGGAGGGTCGGTCGCAACGAGAAGGCGTGCACCTTTCCCTCCATCACTGCGTCGGCCCCTTCCGGTGAAGTGGTCACCATCAGGGAGCGCGACCGACGGAGTGCCTCGTTGACCAGGGCTGCCGTCAACCGCTGCTCGACCTTGAACCGCAGGCTCGGATTCTCCAGGGGGAGGATCGCCAGGGTACGGATATGCTTGGGAAGGCCTGTCCCTCTTCCCGCCGGCCGATAACACTCCGTGAACCCTGTCACGCCCAACAGCAGCACGCCGATTCCCAGCCAACGGATCATCTCGTTCTCCCTCGTTTCATATTCGGCCCCTCAACCACCCCGAGACCAGCTCTTCCACATCCCGGCCGGCGCAATCCAAGCCCCAGGTAGGTCCGGCTATCGTGATCCGAAGAGGTGCCGGAAATCGGCCTGGGCAGCATAGAGTTTACTGCTTACTTGCCCCTCTGTCATCCCCAGCAGCAGGGCAATCTCCCGGATTGTCCTCCCTTCGAGGTGCTTCAAGAGCAGGATCTGTCGATGAGTAGGCGAGATTTTCGCGAGAATCTCCCCGACCGTCAGCGACTCTTCCCGACTTTCATGACGGGAGGCAATCGGCAGACTCTCCAGATCAGCCGGTGAGGTTGTCTCTGAACCGCTCTCCTCCCTTGGCTCGAAGCCTGCGAGGCGCAAGTCCTTCCGTGTCCGTCGAAAGTGATCGACGAGCGTTCCGCGAATGATATGGCCAAGCCAAGTCGCCAAGCTCGACTCCCCACGGTACTGATGGCGCAGCAACTGGTCCACTGCCTTGCAGATGGCCTCTTGCGCCAGATCTTCCCGGTCCTGCGGAAGCACTCGCTGCCCTTTGATTCGATACCGAAACTGTCTGCCGAAGATGAGGAAGAAGTGGGTTGCCGCCTCTTCTTCTCCTGCCATCAGCCGCTCGATCAGCGCTGCGTCGTCCTCGCGCCTGCCTGAGCGATCCCCCATGGCTCTGCTTCTTTCTCCTGGCTGGCTGAGTGCCAGGGGTCCCCCTTTTCCGAAAAGAATTCTTGCGTTTCGGGAAAGATTTCCGGGTCTTGAACGACTAGTTCAAGTATGTCCACGTTTCGGGATCGGGTATGGAGCGCGGCTTGGGGGATGGAGGGTGTCTTTACGGACAGTATTCCGCCTCTGCGAGCGTAGATCGGGTGAGCACAGCCAATTGCCACTCTATCGAAATGCCCGATCCCGGTCAATCTGCCTGCTCTCTTCCTCTTTTTCTTTGCGAATGGGTTTTCCTGACCTGACGGACCTGACGGACCTGACGGACCTGACTGACCTGATTGACCTGATTGACCTGATTGAGAGGATCAGCTTCTCCAAAACTGCATGAGCAGAGGAAAGGGGGAATGGAGGGGGGGGCGCCTTTCGTGGTTCGACCTGCCAACTGGTCAGGCATCTTATTCCCAGCGATTAGACATCTGAGCCTCAGCAGAACCAGATAAATCGGGAGAGGGAACCTCGATATCCGGGCGGAAGCCTGAACAGAGAGGAGCCGACCCCGGACTTTTCAGGCTTGTGACACTGGGCGGGGCCGGGAGTCGACCCGAGTTTGCCAAAGGGAGGGCAGCAGGAACCTCATGGGGATCTTACAGGAACCGGGACGGAAGGGATCTTTTCTGCGCAGGAGGAGCCAGAGGCTCGGCTGGATGGGAATTGCCCTCATTGGTGGGCTCTCCGTCGTCTGGGGGGGAATGGGCGGGTGGACTGATCAATCGGTCAAGGCGCGCGAGACATCCCCGCAGAATCCCTCCGCTGGAAATTCATTGTGGCAGGAGCCCGGGCTCGACGCCTCGCTCGCCTCGACCCTTGCGGCTGAGGGCGATTCCTCGGCAGTCGAGGGGGCCCGGCGCTTTCTGCGTCTCGATACAGCTCTCCTCTCCCGCTCCCTTTCGGGAGGGGCCAATGAGATCTTTCGCACGTCGGATGATCGCGTGATCGAGCTGCCGATGCCCCTTCCCGATGGTCGATTGGTGACGTTCCAGATCGAGGAGTCCTCAGTCCTCGCTCCGAGCCTCGCCGCGCGTTATCCAGAGATCCGAACCTTTACAGGGCAAGCCGTCAATCTCCCAGGGGGGACGATGCGTTGCGATCTGACGCCACAGGGGTTTCACGCGACGATGCTTCTCCCGGAGGGGGCTGTCACCATCCAACCGCTCACCCCGAGTACCCCCGGAGATCTCTATCTTACCTATACCGGACTCCCCCCGGGGTTGACCGAGGAGGATCTCGCCGCGATCCATTGCGATCTCCCGCCAGACGCCGATGGTGCCTTTCCCCAGCCTCTGGAGTGGCAACAGACCGCCCAGCTGCTGCCGGAGTTTCGCGTTGGCGGAATCCTCCGCACATTTCGAGTGGCGATCGCCACCACCTGGGAGTACGCCAACAACTATGGAGCCGGGACCAACGCCGGCACCGTCGCCTCGATTGCGACTTGGCTCAATGCCGTCAACCTGATCTACGAGCGCGAGCTGTCGATCCGATTGCAGTTGATCGACGAGCCGTCGATTCTCTACACCACCGAGCGAGGCTTTACGGCCGCAACAGATCCCTTCAGCAATGGAAGTACCTTGTCGATGCTCAACCAGTTGGGGCCGGTGATGAGCTCTCTCAGCAATAACGCCTATGATGTCGGGCACGTCCTCGGAACAGGTGGTGGAGGAGTTGCCTATCTTGGGGTTGCTTGCAGCAATGTCGGGGCAGTCAGTGGCCCTCCGAAAGGGCTGGGAGTGACTCTCCTCAGTGGCCCGATCGGAAATACTTCCGGAGTCAAGGTCTTGGCTCACGAGCTGGGCCATCAGTTCGGTGCCTACCACAGTTTCAACGGAACCACGGGAAACTGTAACGCCTCCAACCGGAGCCCCAATTCCGCCTACGAATCGGGCGCCGGCCTGACCATCATGTCTTACGCGGGCCTCTGTTCCAGTGACAACATCACCACCGCCAATCAGTTCGATCTTCGGTTTCACGGGAAGAGCATCCAACAGATCCTCACTCTCGTCGACGGGCGGGCACGCTGCTTTCGGGCCTCGAATACGACGAACAGCCCTCCCACGGTCACTGCTGGAAATGGCTACACGATTCCCCGACTGACCCCTTTCACCCTCACTGCCATCGCCAACGACTCTGATCCGGGCGATGCTGCCAACCTCACCTATACTTGGGAGCAGGTCGATGCGGGAGGGACCCTCTACGGCAATCCTTCCTATCAGGATGAACAGGATCCGATCACCACGACCCGGCCGATCTTCCGTCCCTTTCCACCGACGGCTCTCCCGACCCGGATCTTTCCGCAACTCTCCCACATCCTCCAATCAGCTAACTTGGCACCAGAGATGACAGGGAGTCTGCGGACCGCCGAGAGCCTCCCTCGAGTCTCTCGCACCCTGCAGTTTGCGGTGACGGTCCGAGATAATCGCAGCGGAGGCGGCGGTATTGCCCATGAGACGGTGCGTCTGACCGTTGCGGGAGAGGCCGGACCTTTTCGGGTTCTCACGCCCAATACCGCGGCGACCTGGACGGGTGGAAGTCGACAACAGGTGACCTGGGAGGTCCGCGAAACGAATCGTCCTCCAGTCAACTGTTCGCAAGTCAGAATCCTCCTTTCCACCGATGGTGGGAAGACTTTTCCGACAATCCTCCATCACGCAACTCCCAATGATGGGAGTGAGACGATCACACTGCCGGCCGGGGTCTTGACCACACAGGCACGCATCCAAGTGGAAGCCGTCGGAAATATCTTCTTTGATGTCTCGGATGTCGATTTCACCCTCACGCCCGGAGTGGCGCCGGTGAGGCCAACCATTGAACAAGTGGTCTGGACTCCCTCCCCCCCGCAGGCGGGCCAAGTGCTCAGTGCGAGCATTCGCGGCGCCGGATTCGTCGTTGACGAGACTCGTCTGCTGGTCTGTGAAAGTGGGACCACCAATTGTACGGCTCAGCCCAGAGAGCGGGTCACGGTGGCCAGTTCGACGCGGATCGATCTGCGGAATCTGATCCTACCTGCGGGGAGCTGGGAGATCTACGTGCAGACCCCAACGGGAGACTCCAATCGGACTGCCCCCTTGCGACTGCAAGCGAGCACCCCCGCCTTTCCGACGATCACGCGACTCACCTGGACTCCCTCTACCCCGACAGCGATGCAGTCATTCAGCGGGCTTCTCAGCGGGACCAATTTTGTGCCGGAAGGTACCCGCGTCTATTTCTGCAGCAATGGATCCAACCGTTGTACGCTCCATCCGTCCAGTAACGTGGCGGTTCCCGACGCTTCATCGATTCGCTTGAGTGGGGTCCTCCTCGAGAGCGGCTCCTGGCAGGTGATTGTTGAGACGGCCGTGGGGGCATCTGGCCGTTCCACCCCGTTCACGGTTCAAGACGATTCTCCGGTCCCTCCTCCAACCCTGACAGGGGCAACTTGGACCCCGCTGGCTCCGCTGTCCAATCAACCATTCTCTGGGACATTGACTGGCACTCATCTGGTGGTGGGCGCCACCCGGGTCTTTTTCTGCCCTTCTGGCTCGACAGACTGTCAGGAGC
>JBMUAP010000237.1:0-5557 GCA_049454155.1 Blastocatellia bacterium | reverse complement strand
TCCGTCGCCAACGGGCCAACACATCCTGCAAGGTGTGGTTGAGCGCGTGTCCCATGTGGAGGTAGCCCGTCACATTCGGGGGCGGAATGACCATCGAAAAGACCGGGGCATCAGACTCCCCGCTCTGGTCAGGTGAAAAGTACCCCCTCGACTCCCAAACCGGGTACCAACGGGACTCCACCTCCTTGGGCTGATACGCCTTGGGTATCTCTCGCTCCATCTCACTCTTGCTGTTTTCGCTCATGTCTCTTCGTTACCCGGGGCCATTGGCCCCCCCTCCGTTCGCCACGGGAGAGGGACCTCTCTCCCCCCTCTCTCTCTCAACGGAACTACTCGCGGCGTTAATGAACTTCAAGGGGGTCAATCTTCTTCTCGGTGATCTCTCTGTGGTGCAAGGATGTCTTCCGTTCAGACGTTGATCGCTTGTGGACGCTGTTCAATTCCCCATCTTCTTCCTGTCTCGATGGTCCAATCATCTCTGACGTTCCGTGAGTAGTTACCTCACAACTCATCCAGCTCGAGCAGGGATTCTCCATCGGAAGGAAAAGGCAGTCGCTCCTGCGGATGGGACGGCGCAGGCAGCTCAAGCGGTGCGGCCGGGACGGCCACAATCAAATCAGAGATGCGGGCCGCGACAGCCTCACTAATCCGGCCCGTCAAGGCCTCCGTCACCTGCACGACGACCCGTGCCACAATCTCGTCGATGACCTCCGGCGCCAGCTTCAGCTCCCCCTCAAGACGAGCAGGTGGAAGCGGCGACACGACCTTGCCCTCCTTGATCGGTTGCGTCAACGGATGATCCTCTGCCAACGACCTCTCCTGCTCGGTCGCGATCTCTTCCAAAACACCTTCCGCGACCTCCAGTTCGGCCACTCGATCCTGTCCCTCCACGGCGGGAATCAACTCCAGCTCCGGCACCACCTCCTCCCATCCACCGGCTTCGGTGCGGTGCCCTTCGTCGAGGATCAGGTCCTCCGGCTCCACTTCCAAGACTGCCGGAGCGGGAATCGCCTCCTGCTCCTCCACCGGACTCCCCATCAGCTGCTTGACCGTGGCAACCAATGAGCGGATCGACTGGAACGGTTTGGTCAAGTGGAGATCCGCCCCCACTTGACGAGCCCGCTCCTCGTTGTAGGTCTCGAACGCCGGCACGAGCAGCACCACCGGAATACCACTCAAGGACTCCTGGTGCTTGATATAGTCGCAGACCTCATACCCATTCTTTCCCGGAGTCGAAACATCCGCCAGGACCAAGGCAGGTCGGAGATACTGGAGCCGGGCAATCGCCTCTTCTCCGTCGCCGAGCGTCACGACATCGACCCCTTCATCCGAAAAGGCCAGCGTGATGATCTTCTGTACGGTTACACTCTCGTCCACCAGCAGAATTTTATTTCCCACGAGGACCTCCCTGACACACGGCGACATCCGTTTTCCCTGGAAAACAATCGCGGACAGTTTGCGGGAGAGGAGAGAAGAATGGCAAGCCGGTGAAGACGGGATCGGGGAGATTTTCTTTTCGCTCTTCTCCAGGGGGGTACCTTCGCCCCCCTGGAGAAGCATCCATCCTAGCGGAAGAGACCGCGAAGCCCACCCCGCTTCTTTTTGGTCTCCTTCGGCTTCTCTTTCTCTTTCTCCGGTTTTGACTCGGCTTTCTCGCCTGCCGCCGGAGTTGTCGCCGCCGCCTCCGCTTCCGTTGTGGACGCGGGAGGAGTTGCCCCACCGGGAGTCCGTTCGGTCACGGTGGGGAGATTGAAGACGTTGTCAACGTTGACCCGGGTACTCGCTCGCACCGCCCGCGTCCCCGTCGAGCTGTTGACCTCCGATGGTCGGGGGAGTCCAGCCTCCTCCTCATCCTTCTCCTCCCCACTCCGACTGAGCAGGACTCCATCCTTGGAAATATCCAACCCATTGTAACCAAGAATCAGGCTGAACTTGCCGACAAAGCTCGGGCGCTCTGGCGCTGGCAGATTGTTGGTCGGTACGGGCATCTCTTTGCCCAGCCGCTCCAAGTACTCCCGCCCCTTCTTGGAAAACTCGCTATTGGGATAGTCCCGCACCAGCCGCGTGAAGTATTCCGACGCCTCCTCCGGCTGCTCCTGCTCGATCAGCGAAACCCCCAGGAGATAGAGCGACTCGTCGAAGTAACTGAAGAAAGGGTACTGAGTGATGATGTCGCGCAACCGGCTCTCGCCAGCCTTGTAGGCTTGGCGCGTGTTGATGTAGAAGCGGGCGATATCGAGCTCGTGCAGGCCGAGGACCTGCTGGACATCCTTGAGGTCGTTCTCGATGGCCGGGCGGACCACTGCCGTCTGGCAGTTCTGCAACGCGGCCTTGAGTTGAAACTCCGCCTGCTTGGCCTTGCTCGCGTCACGATTATAGGCGCCCATCTGGCGCATCAGGGCGTGCGCAATCTTATGCTTGACGTCGCAGACCCGCGGGTGAGTCGGAAAGTACTGGGCGAAATCCTTATATCCCCCAATCGACTGCTCGAGATTGCCGGTTCCTCCCTCCAAGTAGAAAGAATCAGCGATCGCGAGCTTGGCGAGGGGAAGGTATTCACTGTCCGCATAGGTGGTGATGACCACATTGTAGAGCAGACGGGCCTCGTCATAGCGCCCTTTGCGTGCCTTCTGCGAGGCCTGCTCGTAGAGCTCCTTGTCACGCCCGGGCAGTGGTGCGTTCTCGTTAGCAACCTTGTTCTTGCCCCCACAGGCAGTCAGCAACACCAGCAGGCAGACTGGCAAGATCAGCGCCCGGGAGTTCAATCTGTCTCGAGTCATACGTACAACTCCTTCTTCACTCGTTCGGCAAAACATCGGTTCTTCCGGACCCATTCCTGTCAAGATTTGTTTGATCAAGTTCAACAGGGAGTTGCCAGGGATGGTCCCGCCCCCCCCTGATTGACTCACACCCTTTCGACTCGAAATTTCGAACCTTCGAGCTCAATCGCTGCGGGTGGGCAGGGCGACGGGCGCGCCAAGGCTCAACGAAACGCGGACAATCTGTCCCGATTTGACCGTGGTCCCCGCGCGAGGCGACTGGTCGCACACTCTGCCGGCGGGGATGTCCGCGTGGGGAATCCGGCTCTGCACCCGCATGATCAGCCCGTCATCCTCCAAGCGGTCCTGCGCTGCCGCCTCTTCGAAGGAGATGACGTTCGGGACCTCCACGGTCCGCCCACGCAGCGTCCAATAGACAACCGTCAACGCGCTGAGACTGAAGACGGTGACCAGCAGGAGCAGGACCCCGACCCGTCTGGGCCAAAAGGCGCGGCGGGTCAGGGGACCCTGGAGATCCTCATCCCTTGGCTTCATCGAAGCGATTCCTCTCCTCCCGTCGACGCATCCCTTTTCACAAGGGGTGATACTAACACTTGCCCCCAAGGGAAGTCCATATGGGCAGCCGAGCCCTTTGACCCGACATATCTTCCTCGTTACTCATCATCGTGAATCGTTGTCAAACGGATAATCTCGAAGGTACGAGCGCCATTGGGGGTCTGGACCCGGACTTCATCCCCCTCCTCTTTGTTGAGCAGACTCCGACCGATCGGGGATGAGGTCGAGATCAATCCTTGCTCATAATCAGCCTCTTCGGGGGTGACGAGGCGATAGGTGACCTCCATCTCGCGGTCGATATCCCGCAGCACGAGGGTGGACCCGTAGGAGGCCCGATCCCTGGGCAACTTGCTGAGATCGATGCTCGACAACTTGGCCATCTGCTGCTGAAGTTGGCGGATCCGAGCGCGGACATAGTCCTGGCGTTCCCGCGCGTACTTGTATTCGGAGTTCTCGGAGAGATCGCCGAGCGCGGCAGCAGTCCGCAACGCTTTGGGCAATTCGACGGTGAACTCGTATTCGAGGGCCTTGAGCTCGGCCAGGATCTTCTCTTTGCCGTTCAGTTCTTTTGGCTCACCCACAACCTGTACTCCTCTCCGAATCCCTCCCGGCGCACCGAACCGAAAAGGGCCCTCTCTTCCGGCAGAAGGGAGGCAGCCAATCCACTTTTCATTGACAATTTCCCGAGTATCGCTCGGGCTTCTTGGGAAGACCGCTTGTGAGACATCGCGTCCGACAGGCGAGGCTCCTCCGGATCTCCCGTATAAAAAAGAGGACTGCCGCAATCCCACCCAATCGGATCGACTCAGATCCATCCGGATCGGACATACGGCAGCCGGAGAAACACCAAACGAGAGGCTATCATACAAGCAGGCGTGCTTCAATGACCCCTCATCGTCCAAAGACAGCCCTCCCACTCACACATCGAGCGGAGAGGAACAGGCTGAATCAGATCTTCAAGAGGTCGACCAACTCCTGCACAGCGGCGGCAGACTTGTGGAGAGCGGCGCGCTCTTCGGTCGTCAGGTTGATCTGGATGATCTCTTCGACTCCATTGGAGCCGAGCTTGACGGGAACACCGACGTAGAGACCGTTGATCCCATACTCCCCTTCAAGATAGGCCGCACAGGGAAGAATCTTCTTTTTGTCTTTGAGAATGGCCTCGACCATCTCGACGGCAGCTGCCGACGGGGCATAGTAAGCCGATCCCGTCTTGAGAAGATTGACGATCTCGGCCCCACCATTGGCTGTCCGCTTGACGATGGCATCGAGCTGCTCCTTGGGGAGAAGTTCGGTGACGGGAATTCCCGCGCAGGTCGAGTAGCGCGGGAGCGGCACCATCGTATCGCCGTGGCCGCCCAGCACAAAGGCCGTCACATTCTCGACGGAGACTCCGAGGGCTTGCGCGAGGAAGGTCCGCATGCGGGCGGAATCGAGGACACCCGCCATGCCAACGACGCGATTCTTGGGAAATCCAGAGCGCTTGAAGGCCACCTGGGTCATGGCGTCGAGCGGATTGGAGACGACGATCAGAATCGCGTTAGGAGAGGTCCGGGCGATCTGTTCCGTCACACTGCCAACGATGCCCGCGTTGGTATTGAGCAGATCATCGCGGCTCATACCCGGCTTGCGGGCAATGCCGGAAGTGATCACGACGACGTCGGAGTTGGCCGTCGCCTGATAATCGTTCGCCCCGACGAGGACGCTGTCATAGCCCTCGATGGGGCCAGCCTGGGCTAGATCGAGCGCCTTGCCCTGCGGCATCCCCTCGAGGATGTCGACCAGGACCACGTCACCCAGTTCCTTGGCGACCAACCAATGGGCGGCAGTCGCCCCCACATTTCCCGCCCCAACCACCGTAATCTTCTTTCGAGCCATCCAGTTTCTCCATTCTTCCGGCACAGCGTCGCGTCATCCTGCGAGAGGTGGCGCCCAGTACCGTCTCTGACAGGGCCTTCTCTCAAGCCATATTTTCGATGATCGCGCTGGCAAACTCGCTCGTCTTGAGCTTGGTCGCCCCCTGCATCTGTCGTTCGAGGTCGTAGGTGACCCGCTTCTGGGCGATCGTCTGGATCATCCCATTGATGATCAGATCGCGCGCTTCGAGCCAACCGAGGTGCTCAAACATCATGACGCCAGAGAGGATGACGGACGAGGGATTGATGACATCGAGCCCGGCATACTTCGGCGAGGTGCCGTGCGTCGCCTCGAAGACAGCGGCC
>JBMUAP010000236.1:0-5579 GCA_049454155.1 Blastocatellia bacterium | reverse complement strand
GACAAACAACCGGGCCCTTGCTGGGAGGAAGAGGCTCACGCGAAGGCGTGAAGGGGGAGGGGCGAGGGAAGAGGGGCGAGGGGGAAGGGGCGAGAGAAAGAAGGCGCGAATGAGGGGAGATGGAGCGTTGGCAAAGGAAGGGGGGATGGCGCACAATGGCCTTTGCCGATCAGAGTTGGAGAAGGGGGGAGCGCGCCGGATGAAGCAGATTGACGGGGAGGAGCGGGAACGGGCGGAGGCGCGTTGGCGGGCAATCCCACGGTTGTCATTGAGCCACGCGAGGACGCCGCTCGAGGCGGCACCGCGGCTGCGGGCGGCCCTCGGTGGGGGCCCGCGGATTCTGATCAAGCGCGATGACTACCTGGGGGCTGGGTTTGGCGGCAACAAGGTCCGCAAGCTCGAGTATCTCTTGGCGGAGGCGCAGCGGGACGGCGTCGAGGTGGTGATCACCTGTGGCGGGGAGAAGTCGAACCACGCGCGGGTGACGGCGGCGCTCTGCGCGCGGTTGGGCATGCGCTGTCGGCTGGTCCTCAATCCGCCAGCGGTGGGGTACGGCGGTTGGGCTCCGGCGAGTCTGCTGGCGGATCGGCTCTACGGCGCAGAGATCGACCGGGTTGCAGACCGGGAGGCAAGGGATCGCCGCATGACGGAGCTGGCCGACTTGGAGCGATCGAGAGGGCGGGTGGTGCGAGTGATCCCGCTGGGAGCCTCCGTTCCGCTGGGGGCGATCGGCTTGGTCGGAGCGGCGGCGGAGCTGGACTCCCAGCTCGCGGCGGAGGGGATCGAGGTCGATGCGCTCTTCCATTGCAGCTCGTCTGGGGGCACACAGGCCGGGCTGTTGCTCGGCGCGGCACTCCATCCGCGGATCGCCCACCAGCTGATCGGCGTCAGCCCCGATGGCAGTGCCGCCGAGATCGAGGCCGTGGTTCGGGGGATTCTCGAAGGGGCAAGTGAGCTGCTGGGTCTTGCGTGGGAAGCGGAGGCTTGGCAGCCGACCGTCGAGGATCGCTATCGTGGAGAGGGCTATGGGATTCCCTCGCCAGAAGGGCAAGAGGCGCTCGAGCTTCTCGCGCGGACGGAAGGGATGCTGCTCGACCCTGTCTACACCGCCAAGGCCATGGCGGCGCTGCTCGCCTCGATTCGTGAGGGACGGTTTCGGGATGACCAGACGGTGCTCTTCTGGCACACAGGTGGGCAGCTCGCGCTCTTCTACGGGCCGGAGGGAGAAGGGGAGGCACGCGTCCAGCCATGACTCGAAGGTACCGGATCCCCTCCGCTCAAGCCAAGCCCTCGCGGATCGATTACGCCTCGGTCCTCAACGACCAGCAGCGCCAAGTGGTCTTGGCTGGTGGCGGCCCCCTGCTCGTCATTGCGGGCGCGGGGGTTGGCAAGACCCGGACGCTGACCTACCGGGTGGCGCGGCTTCTCGAGGTGGGCGTTCCGGCGGCGCGACTCATGTTGGTCACCTTTACCAATCGTGCCGCGCGGGAGATGTTGCAGCGCGTCGAGGGGCTCTTGCCGGGAGATCCGCGCCGGATCTGGGGGGGAACCTTCCATTCGATCGGGAATCGCTTCCTGCGACGCCACGCCGTCAGCCTTGGCTACGGCAACAACTACACCATTCTCGATACCGAAGACGCGCGGGAGTTGATCGGTCTGGCGATCGACGAAGTCGGGGGAGATCGGCGATCCCATCGCTTCCCGAAGGGGGAGGTGGTGCAGGAGATCGTCAGCTTCGCCATCAACACTGCCACTCCGCTTCCACGGCTGGTCGTCGAGCGGTACCCCCGCTTTGAGCCGCTGGTCGAGGCCCTCGAGCGTGTTGCTACCCGCTACCAACAGCTCAAGCGTGAGCGGAACGGGATGGATTATGACGATCTGCTGGTCAACTGGAAGAGGTTGCTGACCGACTGTCCAGAGATTGCCGCGCTCTACCAGGAGCAGTTTCAGCAGATCCTTGTCGATGAGTACCAGGATACCAACCTCTTGCAAGCAGAGATCCTCGATCTGCTCGCGCAGCGGCACCGGCAATTGACCGTGGTCGGGGACGACGCGCAGAGCATCTATGGATGGCGAGGCGCCAACTTCGAGAATCTCTTCCTCTTTCAACAGCGCTATCCAGAGGCACAGGTCTTCCGGCTCGAGCGCAACTACCGTTCGACGCCGGAGATCCTCGAGCTGGCCAACGCCTCGATCGCGCGGAACGTCCGCCAGTTTCCACGTCAGCTCGAAGCGGTTCGTCCGAGTCTGGGGCTGCGACCCGCACTGATTCCGGCGCGGGACGTCGAGCAGCAGGCGACCTTTGTTGCCACGCGGCTGCTCGATCTGCGCGACGAAGGCGTGCCCTTGCGGGAGATGGCCGTGCTCTACCGGGCCCACGCTCACGCCCTCGAGCTGCAGCTTGAGTTGACACGGCGTGGCATTCCGTACGAAGTCCGCTCCGGGGTCCGCTTCTTCGAGCAGGCGCATATCAAAGATGTGACGAGCTTCCTGCGGCTCCTCGTCAATCCCCAGGATGAGTTGGCTTGGCGGCGGGTGCTGCGGATGATCCCACGGATCGGGCCGGCGACGGCCGAGCGGCTCTGGAAGCAACTGGCACAGGAGGAGAGTCCGCTTGCCCTGGTCCGGACCCCCGCCTTCGCCGGATCAGTTCCGCGCCGGGCCTTGGAGGGTTGGCAGGAGTTTGCCCGCCTGCTCTCCGAGCTGGTCGATCCGGAGACGGGCGGCTCGCCCGGCCGACAGATTGAACGCATTCTCGACCCGTGGTACCGCCCCTACCTGCAGACGACCTATCCCAACCACGAGGCGCGCGAGGAGGAGATCCACCAGCTGGCAACCTTTGCCAGCCGCTACGAGACGACCGAGCAGTTTCTCAGTGAGTTGGCACTGGTGGCGAGCGAGCGCTTCGCCGCGCCAGGGGCGGTGGGGGGAGAGGATCTGGTCGCGGGGGAAGAGGGCGATGAGCGTGTCACCCTCTCTTCGATCCATCAAGCCAAGGGGCTCGAGTGGCGCGCCGTCTTTCTGCTCTGCGTCGCGGACGGACGCTTTCCCTCGCCGCGGGCCCTCTGGGACCCGATGGGAGAGGAGGAGGAGCGCCGGCTCTTCTACGTCGCGGTCACCCGCGCCCAGGAGGAGCTCCACCTCTGCTTCCCCCTGCTCGAACTCGATCGCAGCGGACAGGCGGTCCTTCATCGACCGTCCCGCTTCATTACCGAAGTTTCACGGCCCCTCCTTGAGATCTGGAATCTTGAGGAGGAGGAGTTTCCGGAGGAGGGCCCCTCGGGGCCGCCTCTGCGTCATTGATCGGCGCCCAAGCCAGGCAAGCTGAATGGGAGAGGAGAGAGAATGGCCGATGTCACGGTTCATCTGAAATGGGAAGGGGAGAAGCGGTTCACCGCGACCAATGGCACGGGGCGCCAGATCGTGCTTGACGGGACCAAGAGCGCCGGGCCAAGCCCGATGGATCTGCTGCTCGAGGCCCTCGGGGGCTGCTCGGCCATCGATATCGTCGTGATCATGGAGAAGGTGCGGACCCCGCTCCATCGCTTCGAGATGTCGATCGCCGGGACGCGTGCGGCCACCGATCCGAAGTACTACACCGAGGCGGTCCTGCGCTTCGATGTCTGGGGAGAAGGGATCAGCCCGAACAAGCTGGCCCGCGCCATCAACCTCTCGATCTTCAAATATTGCAGCGTCTTCCATTCCCTCCGCCGCGACCTCCGGCTTGAAGCCGAGTACCGGATCCATGCCGTCGGGGCCGAGGCAGGGGGGGACTACGTGCGGGTCGAGCAGGCTCCTCCGACCGAAGAGGCTTAGTCCTCGGCGGTGTCGAGCCAGATCGTCACCGGGCCATCGTTCTGCAGTTCGACGACCATCATCGCCTGGAATTGACCGGTCGCGACGCGAAAGCCGAGGGATCGCAACTCCGCGAGGAAGACGTCGTAGAGGGGGAGGGCGACCTCTGGCCGGGCGGCTGTCGAGAAGCTCGGTCGCCGTCCACGACGGCAATCGGCGTAGAGCGTGAACTGCGAGACGACCAGCAGCTCGGCACCGACCTCGAGGGCTGAGTGCTGGAAGCGCCCTTCCGCGTCGCTGAAGATGCGAAGCCCCGCGATCTTCCGCGCGAGCCGCGTCGCCTCCGCCGAGGTGTCCTTCTCCCCGATGCCAAGCAGGATGACAAGGCCGGGACCAATCGCGCCTGTCTCCTCTCCTTCGACCGTCACGCGGGCCTCCCGGACCCGTTGCAGTACCGCTCTCATTCTCGATGGGCTCCTTGGTATCGGTTGGCGATCAGCGTCGCCGCGCTTTGCTTCGCGCCTTGGCGGGCAGCAACACCGCGAGGGGATGACCATTCGCCTCCGCGACCTGCTGGACGAGCGCGACAAATCGATCCCGGTCGCGGGCGGTCAGCGCCGCCGCCGCATCGGCCGATTCGATCGGGTAGGGGAACCCGTTCCCAACGATCACCTCAGCGAGGACGATCGCGATCAGTTCATCAAGGAATCCCGCATCGCCGACCCAACGGGGAATCTCCAGCCGCGCAGGTGGACCCGTTCCGGTCGTCTGGAGATAGACGAAGCCAAGATCCTCTCTCTTGCTCGATGGGGCGCTCAGAAGCGGGAGGCGGGCGCCCCAGCCGAGTCTGCCGGCGCTCTGCAGCAGCTCGGCATCGGTGATCCGGGTCGCGGCGGGCAGTCCAAAATAGCTCTCGAGGAGCCGGACCAAGTCGCGGGCCCGACTGATGTCGATGTACCCGATGACCGGAATTCCGCTCTCCCGGGAGGCCTTGAGCAGCAGCTCTGTCGCTCGTTCATAACGTTGGCGGAGGGCGTCCGGCTGCCGCTCTGCAAAGCTCGCCGAGAGCGGGCTGTCGAAGAAGGCGACCGCGCCGAGAGATCCAGCGGATGGTGCGCTCAACTCGTGCAGCCGCTGTGCCAGCGTTGACACCTCCAGCTCAAAGCGCCGCAGGTTGATCCACTGATCGATCGAGGGGCGCAGCTCCCCCGGCTCCCCGGAGACCTCCGACGGCAGTTCCTCTGGCGAGAGGAGTTCGAACGTCAGCGTTCGCCTGAACTGGCCTGCCGCCGTGTGCGGATTCTCGAAGAGGGCCACCTGCAGCGCCGCGATCGGCAGGCCGATCTCCGCCAGCGGAGGGATCTGACTCCCGTCGACCGCGAGCGTAACCTTCCCCCCCAGTTGTGCCCCAGCCCAGGTGCGGGCTGCTTCGTGATGCGCAAAGGGCAGTCCCAGATCCGTCCGGCCCTCCCACGCCTCGATCGGCCACGCAATTCTGCCGCCAGATCGCTCGGCCCACTCCCGAATCGACGGGCCCTTCTCCCGCGTCAGCCGCTCCCAGGCTTCGCCATAAAGGCGCAGCTCCGCTCGCCGCCCATCCTCGTGGGACTGCCATTCGGGCCAGCGTCGTCGCAATTGGGTAAGGACCTCTTCCGGAAGCAACATACCCCACTAGTGTCCCGATTTCGCACAATCGATGCAACTTGTTTGGCAACTCTTGGTGTAGAGAGCGGTGCCGGGGAGTTCTCTTGCCAAGCATCGTCCCCTGTGGTAGCTTGACCGCT
>JBMUAP010000235.1:0-5611 GCA_049454155.1 Blastocatellia bacterium | reverse complement strand
CTCGGTGTTCTCTGTGCCTCTGTGGTGCAATCATCTCTTCCGTTCTGACGTTGATTGCTTGTTGGCCCGGCCCACTTCCCGACCTTCTTCTCCGTGAGTAATTACGAATTTTCAGGTGGACCGTAGCGGAATTTTTGCCGGCAGGTCGTTTGAGGTGGATCGCCCCCATTGTCGGGTGGCTCTGCAAAAGGAGCGCGATGGTCAGCCTGCTTCTGGGAAGCGCGCCTTGAAATCTGCCGTCGATTCCCGCAGGGTGAGCCAAGAGAAGAAGAGGTCTGGAGTCTGCAGCCAGATGGCGAACCACTGGGCGATCTCCTGGTGGAGGATGGCAGAAGGGGCATTGTCCGTCCGAGCGGCGAGTGTTTCGGCATACTGGCGGGCGCGCCGGGCGGTCTGGCGGGCGTAGCGGGTCCCAGTGCGGTCTCCCGTCGCCTGGAATTGGCGCCAGTGCCGGTCGAGAAAGAGGATCGTCTCCTTCGCTTCGCGCAGGCTTGAGGGGGTCGCGCGACCGGCGAAAAGTTCCTCATAACGGTCGAACGGGTGGCCCGCAGCACCGTCGGGCCCGCGGGCGAGCAGAGAGTTGAAGCGAACCGGAAGGTCTTCGGAGAGAAGAACCTGGGCAATCTCGGCCGGCGACATCGCACCGCCTTCCCCAAGGGCGGCGAGCAGCGCCTTCTGGATCAACGCCAGTTCGCGTGTCGTCACCTCTCCCATCGCCTCCTGGTCGTAGACGGCGAGAATCAGATCGCGGCGAGTGGCGGGTCGGCCTGCTTCCCCAGCCATGCTGTCCTCCAGTAGCGCGTCTCCGGGTCAGCGTGGCGCGACGGAGGACGCAGCTCTTTGACGGCTCGACGACTGGACGCTCTGAATGAAGATCTCGTTGAGGGAGGGGGCGACCAGCTCGTATCGCGTGATCTGACAATTGGCTTCGAGCAGGTGGCGCAGCAGCTTTTGTGGATCGGCTCCCTCGTGAAGGGTGACCGCGAAATGGTCGCGACGGACCTCGACCTGGGCGACATCCGGCGAGGTACGAAGGACGGCTTCCACCCCTTCGTCCGCCCCTTCGATCGTATCGATGGCCACATAGCGCCACCCCGAGCGACGCTTGATCTCCCGAATCGACCCACTCAGCAGACGCTGGCCGCGATTGACCAGGCAGATCTCATCACACATCTCCTCGGCCTGCTCCATCAGGTGGGTCGAGAAGATGATCGTCTTCTTTTGCTGCCGCAGATCTCGGACAATCTCCTTGAGCAGGACAACATTGATCGGGTCGAGTCCGGAGAAGGGCTCGTCGAGGATGACCAGATCCGGTTCGTGGAGAATGGTCGAGACGAATTGGATCTTCTGCTGCATCCCTTTGGAGAGCTCTTCCCACTTTCGGTTCTTCCAGTCGGTCATCTCGACGCGGGCGAGCCAGTGATCGATGCGTGAATTGGCCGTCTCGTGTGGAATGCCCTTCAGTTCAGCAAAAAAGGCGAGCTGTTCCCCGACCTTCATTCGTTTATAAAGTCCCCGGTCCTCTGGCAGGTAGCCGATGTGGGGTTGAAGATCCTGGGTCATCCGCTTGCCGAAGAGGTGAACTTCTCCGGTGTCGGGCATGGTGATGTTGACGATCATGCGGATGGTCGTCGATTTTCCCGCGCCATTGGGGCCGAGAAGCCCGAAGATCGTCCCCTCGGGAACTTCCAGCGAGAGATCGTCCACCGCGACGAAGTCGCCATAACGCTTGGTGACGTGTTGAACTGAAATGGCATTTGTCATGGGTGATTGGCTCCCTCTCCAAGTTCCAGTCGTCCACTCGTCGGGTTTGACGGGGAGACGTCACCCGAGAGCTGCAGCGCTCGGGCGAGATTGAACAGCCGGTCTGCCCGGGCGACTCGCTCACTCTACCCTGATGTCGCCGGGAAGGCAATTCGTGTCCAGAAGGCCAAGCAAGAGTCACGTCGAGGATCACGAAGATTCCTCTTCGCATGATCCTCACAATGCCATTCTTGACTTCTTTCACTCGCTCAAGATCCGTATAATCGCGAATCATGTGGCACTTTCCCCTCCATCCATCTGTCTGGATCAAGACGCTCCTCCTGCTTCTCGTCGAGGCGGGGATCGTCTTTGCAGCCGTCATCCTGGGGCTATGGATTCGCTATGACGAGGATTACACCCGGATCCTCTTCGCGCAGCGGGGGATCTACAAGATCGCGTTGACGACGGTAGTCAGCCAGTTCATCTTCTACCTCTACTCCCTCTATGACATCACGAAACCGCGAATTCGCCGGGAACTTCTCCTCGATCTTTTTCAAGCCGTCGGGACGGTTCTGGTGGTGCTTGGAATCGTCTTCGTGCTGCGGCCAACCTTGTTGATCGGGTATGAGGAGGTCATTCCGGGGGGAGCGAAGATCCGCTTCGGCAATCGGGTTCCCCTGCTGGCAATGATCACGGCGTTGACGCTGATGATGCTTTGGCGACTGATCATTCACTGGTTGCTTCGTCATCCCCGATTGGGAGAGCGTCTGTTGATCATTGGGACGGATCGCCTCGCTTCAGATGTTGCCTGCGAGGCGATGGCCCGGGCAGACCTTGGCTACAAGGTGGTCGGCTTGGTTGCGGAGCGCGAGCATCCGACGGTTATGCGAGAGTTGCCGGTGCCCGTGGTTGGCAACGTGGCGACGCTTGAGCAGTTGGTGCGGGAATATCGAATCGACCGGGTGGTGGTGGCACTGGAAGATCGCCGCGGCCATCTGCCAGTCGATCAGCTGCTCCGGATTCGCCTCGAAGGCAAGGCCTTTATCGAAGAAGGAACCTCCCTCTACGAGCGGTTGACGGGGCGCATCAATGTGCGGATGCTGCGGCCGAGCTGGCTGATCTTCTCTGGCGGAGGGAGGCGGACCAACTTCTGGCACACGCTTCGTCGGCTGTTCAATATCGTGTTGGCGCTGGTCGGGTTGCTGGTGACCTGGCCAGTGATGATCCTCGTCGCGATCGCCATCAAGCTCGATTCGCGCGGGCCGGTCTTCTACTCCCAAGTGCGGGTCGGCCAGCACGATCGGGTCTTTCGGATCCACAAATTCCGGGCGATGGTCATCGACGCCGAGGAGGGAGGAGGCCCGCAATGGGCGCAGTCGCGAGACCCCCGCGTCACCCGGGTCGGCCGCATTCTCCGCAAGAGCCGGCTCGACGAACTGCCCCAGTTTCTCAATGTGCTGCGCGGGGAGATGAGCTTCGTCGGGCCCCGCGCCGAGCGCCCCTACTTTGTCGACCAACTCAACCAGCAGATCCCCTTCTACTCCCAGCGCCACCTCGTCGAGCCGGGGCTGACCGGATGGGCGCAGGTCAATTATGGCTATGGTGCCTCGGTCGAGGACGCCATCGAGAAGCTCCAGTACGACCTTTACTACATCAAGAATGTCTCGCTCCTCTTCGATATCTGGATTCTCTTCAAATCGATCAGGATCGTCCTTTTTGGCTACGGGAGGTGAGGGCAATCTGGGGGGTGGGACACGACTGGCTAACCTTCAAGGAGGAAGGGCGAAGATGGATCAACTCTTGGACTATCGCCGGGAATTTCCGATTCTGGAATCGACGACTTACCTCATCAACCACTCGCTGGGGGCGATGCCGCGCGGGGTAGAAGCGCAGATGGCCGCCTTTACCAAGATGTGGGGAGAGCGGGGAATTCGCGCTTGGGCAGAGGGCTGGTGGGAGATGCCGCTGACCACCGGCAACCGGCTGGCGCGCATCATGGGGGCGCCGGAAGGGTCAGTCGTCATGCACCCCAACGTCTCTGTCTGCCAGTCACTGATTCTCTCCGCGTTCGATTTGCGGGGGAGGCGGAACAAGATCGTCTACGAGGCGCTCAACTTCCCCTCAGTCAAGTATGTCTATCAACGGCACGCCGCAGAGGCGGGAGCGCAGATCGTTGAGGTCCCGAGCGACGATGGGATCGTCGTCGAGACGCAGCGGATGGTCGAGGCGATCGACGAGGAGACGCTGCTCGTCCCGATCTCGCACGTCCTCTTCCGCAGTGGGTACCTCCAAGATGTCGCGGCGATCGTCGAGAAGGCCCATCGGGTCGGCGCGCTGGTCGTGCTCGATGTCTACCAGTCGGTCGGAACGGTCCCCTTCGACCTGACCGCCCTGGGAGTCGACTTTGCGACCGGCGGATCGGTCAAGTGGCTGTGTGGCGGGCCCGGGGCCGGGTTTCTCTACGTCCGTCCCGACCTCGTCTCGCGGTTGGCCCCGGCGGCGACCGGCTGGGCAGCCCATCGCGATCCGTTCGCCTTCGCCGAGACGATCGAGTACGCCCCGGACCATCACCGGTTCCTCAATGGTACGCCAGCCATTCCCGCCCTCTACGCAGCCGAAACGGGCTATGCCCTCATCGAAGAGGTCGGCGTCCCACGCATCCGCGAGCGCTCGATCGAGTTGACCAGTTTGCTGATCTCCCTTGGAGAGGCGAGGGGCTGGCGGCTGCGTTCTCCGCGCGCCCCGGAAGAGCGTGGAGGCTCGGTCATCTTCGATCTGCCGCAGGCGGACCAAGTGGTGCGCCTCCTCGCTGAGCGCCAGATCCTCGTCGACTATCGGCCGGGCGCCGGGATGCGCGTCGGGCCCCATTTTTTCAATACCCGGGAAGAGATTGCCACGCTGGTCGAGGCGATCGACGCGATTCACGCCGGCCCCTTGGCAATGGCCGGCCATCCGTCGAGATGAGGCGATGGCTGCCGGGTTGGCCCAAGCAGAAGAAGGAGAGGTCCATGGAAGACGAGAAGATTGTCAAATCGGAAGAGGAGTGGCGGGCGCTCCTCACCCCAGAGCAGTACTGGGTGGTGCGCCAGAAGGGGACGGAGCGACCATTCACCGGAGCCCTCCTCCACCAGCACGCCCCGGGCACCTACCTCTGTGTCGCCTGTGGCGAGCAGCTCTTCAGTTCCGAACATAAGTACGATTCGGGAAGTGGCTGGCCGAGCTTCTGGCAGCCGATCGAGCCGGAGAACATCGATGAGCACAACGATGACAGCCTGCTGATGCGGCGAGTCGAGATCACCTGCCACCGCTGCGGCGCGCATCTTGGCCACGTCTTCGAGGACGGGCCCAGGCCCACCGGACTGCGCTACTGCGTCAACTCGGCCTCGCTCCAGTTTCGCAAAGCGGAATGATCCAGCCGTGTCGATCGGTCCGCAATTTGACCGCACGGAAAATGGGTTGCTATGATGCGAGTTTCCTTCTCGCGTTCGGCGCTCATCCGGGGCTCACCCCGGTGGAGTGTGTTCTTCTACAAGCGGCCCTGGGTGGCTCCAACCCCTTCTGCGGTTGGAGAGGTGGGCCGTGACCCTACTGACTGAGTAAGCAGGCAAGGAGAGGTGGTAGCGTAATGGCAGCAGGAACCATGACATTTGGAATCATCAAGCCGGACGCCGTCCGAGCTGGCAATATTGGAAACATTCTTCAGCGGATCACCGACCACGGGTTCAAGATCCGGGCGATGAAGTTGATGTTGATGAGCCGCGGCGTGGCCGAGGGCTTCTATGCGGTGCACCGCGAGCGCCCCTTCTTCGGAGAGTTGGTCGACTTCATGACCAGCGGCCCCTGCGTCGTCTTGGCCCTCGAGAAGGAG
>JBMUAP010000234.1:0-5634 GCA_049454155.1 Blastocatellia bacterium | reverse complement strand
GTAGGGGGCTTGCACTCCAGTCAAATTGGGAATCTCGCCGCGTCGTGCTTTCTGGTAGAGCCCCTTCGGGTCTCGTGCCTCGCAGACGTCGAGGGGGGCATTGACGTAGACCTCGAGAAAGTGCTCCTCCCCGATCAGCGCCCGGGCCATCTCCCGCTCTTGGCGGAAGGGGGAGATGAGCGCCACCAGTACAATCAATCCGGCATCCTGCATCAACCGGGCCACTTCGGCAACTCGACGAATGTTCTCGACCCGATCGGCCTCAGTGAAGCCAAGGTCACGATTGAGCCCATTCCGAAGATTGTCACCATCGAGCAGATAGGTGCGCCGCCCCTGTGCGTGAAGCGCCTTCTCCACCTCGTTGGCAATCGTCGATTTGCCGGCTCCCGAGAGCCCGGTGAACCAGACCACCTTCCCGGCATGCCCTTGCAGCCTCTCGCGTGCTTCCCGCGTAATCGTCATCTCGTGGGGATGGATATTGTGCGCGCGTCGAAGGGAATGTCGGACCATTCCTGCTGCCACTGTCGCGTTGCTGTAGCGATCGACCAGCAGAAAACTGCCCAGCTCCCGGGACCGCTCAAATGAATCAAGGGGAAGAGCGCAATTGGCAGAGAGGTTGCAGACGCAGATATCGTTAAGGACCATCTGGCGCGCGGGCTCGTGAGCCATCGTGTTGACGTCGATCCGATACTTGATCGACGTGATCGAGGCGCTCGCCCATTGGGTTGCCAGCTTGAGCTCATACCGTCGGCCGATCAAGCCGGGCTCCCCGTGCATCCAGACGATGGTCGCCTCGAACTGATCGGTCATCTCGACCTGGGCGTCAGGACTGGTCAGGACCTCCCCGCGAGAGACATCGATCTCCCGGTCGAGTTGGATCGTCACCGCGTCGCCCGCCTTCGCCTCGGCGATTGGCCCCTCCATCGCCACCATCGAGGCAATCCGGGCGGTCTGTCCCGAGGTCGTCGCACAGAGCGCATCCCCCGGGCGGATCGTTCCGGAGGCGAGCGTGCCGATGACGCCCCGAAAGTGTCCATCGGGACGCAGGCTCATCTGCACGGGGAGGATCACGCGCGCCTCTCCCTGTGGTCTGGCCTCCACGGTCTCGAGATAATGGAGGAGCGTCGGGCCCTCATACCAGGGCATTTGAGAAGACGGGGTCAGCAGGTCCTCATTCTGAAGCGCGGAGAGGGGAATCGCCTCCACCCGGAGCAGACCGAGCTGTCGGACAAAGGCGAGAAACTCGGCCCGGATCGCCTCGAAAACGGTCGGGTCATAGTCGACCAGATCCATCTTATTGACGGCCAGTGCCAAGTTCCGAATGCCCATCAAGGACGCCAAGTAGGCGTGTCGGCGCGTCTGGACCAAGACGCCTTTGCGGGCATCGATCAGCAGGATGGCCACGGAGGCCGTCGAGGCTCCCGTCACCATGTTGCGGGTGTACTGTTCGTGACCAGGGGTGTCGGCAACGATGAACTTCCGCCGCGAAGTCGAGAAGAATCGATAGGCCACGTCGATGGTGATCCCTTGCTCCCGTTCCGCGGTCAATCCATCCATCAATAAGGCATAGTCGATCTGCTCCCCTTGGGTGCCGTGTCGTTTGGAATCACTCAGCAAAGCCGCCGCGTGATCGTCATAGATCTGGCCGCACTCCCAGAGCAGACGTCCGATGAGGGTACTCTTCCCGTCATCGACGCTCCCGCACGTCAAGAAACGAAGCAGATCCTGCCGGGCATGCTCCTCCAACCACCTGTCCAAGGAAAAAGGGGGCGTGTGGGCCATCAGAAATAGCCCTCCTGCTTTTTCCGTTCCATGCTGCCCGACCCATCGGCATCGATCCGCCGCCCCTGCCGCTCGGAATTGCGCGTATGGATCAGCTCTTGAAGAATGTCCTCGATCGTCTCCGCCTCCGATTCGATCGCACCAGTCAGCGGATAACAACCAAGGGTACGGAACCGAACCCGGCGCATCTCGATCTGCTCTCCTGGTGCCAGCCGGAACCGGCCATCATCGATCATCAAGAGCATTCCATCGCGTTCGACGACCGGGCGCCAGCGGGCAAAGTAGAGCGGGACGACGGGGATCCCTTCCTGATAGATGTATTGCCAGATATCCAGCTCGGTCCAGTTCGAGAGGGGAAAGACCCGGATGCTCTCTCCCGGCTTGCGACGTGCATTGTAGAGATTCCAGAGTTCGGGCCGCTGATTCTTGGGATCCCACCGATGGCTGGCCGTTCGGAAAGAGAAGATCCGCTCCTTTGCCCGGGACTTCTCTTCGTCCCGACGAGCCCCACCAAAGATGACATCGAAGCGGTGCTCGTCGAGCGCCTGCCGCAGCCCCTCAGTCTTGGTGATGTCTGTGTGAAGCGACGAGCCGTGATCGAAGGGATTGATATCTCGCTCGATCGCGTCCGGATTGACGTGACGCAACATCCGCATTCCCGTCAGTTCCATGACGTACTGTCGAAAGAGGTACATCTCTTGAAACTTCCAGCGGGTATCGACGTGCAGCAAAGGAAAAGGAGGAATCGCCGGGTAGAAGGCCTTGCGTGCCAGATGGAGCATCACGCCGCTGTCCTTGCCGACGGAATAGAGCATGACAGGTCGCTCCGCTTCCGCCACCGCCTCACGAAGAATATGGATGCTCTCCGATTCCAGTCGCCGGAGGTGAGGCGAGATCCGTTCGCGAGAGACTCGTGGATGTTCCGCGGGGAGAATCAGGCGTGGCGGGTAGATCTGGGGGAAGAATCGGAGACTTGGGGGGATCTCCTGATCACGCACCCTCCCGACCAGAAGGCCGTGTGCCAGCAACAAGATCGGTTGACCAATGGAATCGGCAAGCTCGGCAAGAGCCTCCAGGAGCTGACGCGAATCGAGCCCTGAATGGTCCAAGGGCCGCCAATAGGCCCCGACTCCCTCGATCGGGTAGGCCTCAAGCACCCACTGCCCGCTTCCCTGTTCCACCAACTGGATCAGCAGGGAGAGGGCGCTTTCTCGTTTGGCCTCCCCCACAGCCCAGTCGACCAAGAGCGGGTTCGCCTTGCGCCCATCCTCGTCCGTCAACTCATCTGGCCGAAGACGAGGCGAGAGCAGCCCCAATTGAACTAGCCGATCCTGGATTTCTTCCAGCGAGCAGCGCTCGTCCTCGATCCCAATCGACTGCTTGACGTCTTCAATGGTCCACCATTGTGAGAGGGAGAAGCGTGAAAGATCCCAATGTTCACTCATGAACCTCGTTCCCGACAGTCACTTTGCGTTGAGGGGGAGAGTCACCTGAGCCGCCACCCGCTCAGTCACGCCGCGCTCCATCGCCTCGAGCAGCCGATTGGGCAGCACACCGAGGTAGAACGTCCCCAGAATCGTCAAGACGAGTGCCAGGACGGTCCCACGCTCCAATCCAGGACGAACAAAGCCAGGAGGAAGCGGACGGAAGAACATCACCACGATCGGATAGAGATAGTAGTAGATCGAGATGATGCTGTTGAGCACGGCGATCACCACCAAATACCGTAAGGTTGGCGTGCTGAACCAAGCCGACTTGAAGACGTAGAACTTCCCGATGAACCCGGCCGTCGAGGGAATGCCCGCCAAACTGAGCAGAAAGATGGCGAGGGGAAAGCTCAGCGAGGGCACTTCGAATCCGATCCCGGCGTAATCGTCGATCTGTGTCCGTTGGTCACCAGGACCAGCCAGCAGTTGGATGACCGCGAAGGCTCCGACGCTCACCACCGAATAGGCCAGCAGATAGAAGAGCACCGGACCATACTCCCCCGTGACAAACCCGATCAACGCATACCCCGCATGTGCGATCGAGGAGTAGGCGAGCATCCGCTTGATGTTCTTCTGGGTGAGGGCGACGATGTTCCCGATCGTCATCGTCAGGATGGCAATGACCGCAACCGCCTGGATCCAGCCCGTCTGAAGCTGCAATCCAATGCCCTCAATCGGTACGTCGAACGCGCCGACGAAGACGCGCCAGAATGCGGCAAAGACGGCGACCTTTGGCCCAGTGCCCATAAATCCAGTGACAATGGTTGGGGCTCCCTCGTAGACGTCCGGGGTCCAGAGGTGAAACGGCGCACTGCCGATCTTGAAGCCAAACCCGACCAGCATCATCGCCGCGCCCAGCAGGAGGAGCCCGGGGAAATTGACGGTGCCGGCAGTGATCGACTCCCGAATCCGGTCGAGATTGGTCGAACCGGTCGCCCCGTATGTCAACGCCATCCCGTAGAGCATGAAGGCCGTCGAGAACGCACCCAAGAGGAAGTACTTGAGGGAGGACTCGTTGGCTCGCACATCGTAGCGACGGTATCCCGCCAAGACGTAGGTCGTGATCGAGGCGATCTCCAGTCCCAGAAAGATGGTAACGAGGTCTCCCGCCGAGACGAGCAACAACATCCCAGCCGTCGCAAAGAGGAGCAGCGTGAAGAACTCCCCCCGAGGCAGCCCTTCGTCGTCGAGAAACTGTCCAGCGAGCAGGACGGCCAGGATCGCCACCACCAGCACCGTCGCGGCAGAGAAGATTCTGAGCCCATCGACGACCAACATCCCGCCGAAGTAGCTCCCCGACTCGACTCCCGTCAGCGAGATCACCGCGGCGAGTGCTCCTCCAAGTCCGATCAGGGCAACCCAGGCGTTGAGCCGCCCCTTCCCCTTCGTCGAGAAAGCATCGATCAGCATCAGGAGGACCGCGACCACCGAGACGATGATCTCAGGTGCAATCGCCCAGTAGTTGAGTTGCAAAGATTGAAGTTCCATAGGTTTCCGCTTCTATGTCGAGCCTTATCGAGAGGTGCAACAGACTGACGCTCCCCGTCCCTGCTCCATCCGGCAGGAGAGAGGGATCAACGACGAACGATCGACTCGACCGTCTCCCGAATGCGATTAACGGACTGCTCTGTGCCCCGCAAGAAGAGCATCGGCCCCACGCCCATGACGATCGCCAAGACGACAAGTGGGATCAGCGACGCCCGCTCCCGCCAGTTCATATCATCCAACTCCGCATTCTCTTGTCGTCGGATCTCACCAAAGAGCACCCGCTGCAGCATCCAGAGCAGGTAGACCGCCGAGAGAATCACCCCCGTCGCCCCGAGCACCGCCAACAGCTTCGCGTGTGGTACTGCCGAGCTGAAGGTTCCAATCAGGATGAGGAACTCTCCGACAAATCCGTTGAGGAGCGGCAAGCCAAGGCTCGACAAAGAGACGATCAGAAACATCGTCGAATACTGGGGCATCGTCGTGGCAATGCCACCGTAGTCGGCGATGCGGCGGGTATGGCGGCGCTCATAGATCATCCCGACGCAAAGGAAGAGAGCGCCGGTCGAGATCCCGTGGTTGAGCATCTGGTAGAGTGCTCCCTGCATCCCCAGTTCGGTGAAGGAGAAGATTCCCATCACCACAAAGCCGAGGTGGCTCACCGAGGAGTAGGCAACCAGCTTCTTCATGTCCGGTTGGACCATCGCCACCAACGCCCCGTAGATCACACCAACCACCGCCAACCCCATGACCCACGGTGCCGCCTGCTGCGATACCTCCGGGAAGAAGGGGAGGTTGAATCGCATCAGGCCATACGTTCCCATCTTGAGGAGGACACCTGCCAGGATGATCGAGCCGGCCGTTGGCGCCTCGACGTGGG
>JBMUAP010000233.1:0-5656 GCA_049454155.1 Blastocatellia bacterium | reverse complement strand
GCGGGCCTTGGCATCGCGTTGGCCCTCGGAGAGGGGATGGGTCGCTTGGCCTGCTTGAGCTTTGGATGTTGCTACGGTCGGCCGATCGCTTCCCTTCCCTCGAAGTGGGGATACTGGCTTGGCCGCATCGCCGTCCAGTTCACCAGCCCCCTCAAGAAGGCCGTCTATGCGGGTGGTGCAGAGACGGGGCCACTGGTCCCGATTCAGGCCCTTACCTGCACCGTTCTCACCACCACCAGCCTGCTGGGAGCGTGGTTCTTTCTGGCGGGGCGATTCCGGGCAGCTCTTCTCTTGACCTTAATCGTGACGCAGGCGTGGCGCTTTGTCTCGGAGTTCCTGCGAAACGATGAACGCGGCCAAGGGAACTTGACTACCTACCAATTGATGGCGATCTTGCTCCTCGCTGGACTTCTTCTCTTGATGATCGTTCCGACCCAATCGGAGGTCCCGGCTGTGGATCTTTCCAGAGGCTGGAAGCAGGTCTGGCAAATCGAAATCGTCCTCTTTCTCGAGCTACTCTGGATCGCCCTCTTCGTCCACCTCGGGCGCAGCCAAGTGACTGGAGCGAGGCTCTCCCTCTTTCTGCACCGGGATCGCTTGTAGTCTCTCAGGCCAGGTGTGGGCCCAGTTGTTTTTCTCCCGCAGAGTCGCGGAGTTTTTTGGGAAACGGATTGCCCACACGCTCCCACTCATTCTCTTGCCCCTCACCTCTCGCCCCTCACCCCTCGCCCCTTCGCGCGAGCCTCTTCCCCATCAACGATCAGAGGACGAGTTCGGCCATGACACGGAGGGTCGAGACGTCCCAGGCGCTGCAGATCATCGTCGTAATCCCGCAAGTCTTCCAATCGGCAAGCCGTTCAGCGATGCGTTCCCGGGGACCACAGAGGGCGACCTCATCGACGAAGGCATCGGGGACGGCATTCGATGCCTCGGCCTTGCGACCGGCGAGATAATGGTCCTGGACCTCGTGAGCGGCCGCCTCATAGCCATACCGGCACGCGAGATTGAAGTAGAAGTTCTTGTCGCGAGCGCCCATGCCCCCAACGTAGAGGGCGATGAAGGGTTTGACCATCTGGCGGCAGAGATCGACATCGTCGCCGATGACGACAGAGACGGACGGGGCGATGTCGAAGGTCGAGAGGTCCTTGGGCTGGGTGGCCTTGGCGAAGCCCTCTTCGAGCCACTCGCGATAGACGTCCATGCGCTGCGGGGAGAAGAGGATCGGGAGCCAGCCATCGGCGACCTCGGCGGCGAGGGAGACGTTCTTCGGACCGATTGCCGCAAGGTAGATGGGAATGGAGGGGCGGTGGGGGTGGAGGATCAGCTTGAGGGGCTTGCCGAGACCGGAGCCACCGGCACAGGGAATGTCGTAATGCTCCCCGTGAAATTCAAGAGGAGCGTCGCGGCGCCAAATGCGGCGAAGGATCTCAACATACTCCCGGGCACGCGTCACCGGCTTGCCGTAGGGGACGCCGTGCCAGCCTTCAACGACCTGGGGGCCGGAAGCGCCGATGCCAAGGAGCATGCGGCCCCCGGTGAGAACGTCGATGGTCGCGGCAGTCATGGCGGTCATGGCAGGCACGCGGGCCGTCATCTGGAGGATAGCGGTGCCGACGTTGATCCGCTCCGTCTTGGCGGCGAGCCAGACGAGCGGCGAGACGGCATCGGACCCATAGGCCTCGGCGGTCCAGACGGAGTGGAAGCCGAGACGATCGGCCTCTTGAGCCATGGCGACGTGGTCGACCGGCGTCGCGCCCCAGTATCCGCAGTTGAGTCCAAGTCGCATGGTACCTCCTTGAGTCGTAGGTCAGAGAGTGGATGGATGAAGCCTCGGATCAGGTCGGGATGGGGAGCGGTGCCAGCTTGTCGAGAAGTCGCTGGGCCTCGGCCAAGTCGACCTGATCGATCATGCGGCCACGGTGGAGAGCGGTGCCCCGTCCAGCGGCTTGCGCCGCGGCGAGGGCCTCGACAATGGCGACGGCCTCCTTGATCTCATCCGGAGTATGGGAGAAGACCTCGTGGATGATCGGGAGGTGCGCCGGGTGGATGGCCGCCTTGCCATCGTAACCAAGAGCACGGCTGGCCTGGGAGTGGCGGCGCACCGCCGTGAGATCCTCGACGGCCGGCGAGGGGGCATCATAGGCCGGGACCTCCGCGGCACGGGCCGCGAGAAGGAGATGGGAGCGGGCGTAGAGCAGCTCCGGTTCCCCCTCCGTCAGATTGCTGCCAAGGGCACGGGCGAGATCCGAGGCACCAAACATCAGCCCCTCCACCAACCGATTCGATTCGGCAAGGGTGCGCGCAGCAAAGATGCCGCGCGGGGTCTCGATCACGCAGAGGATTCGGGGGCGCTGCCGGTCGTCTTCACGATGGAGCCGCCCCTGAAGGACGGCGGCGATCGCCGTCACCTCGTCGGGGTGCTCGATCTTGGGGATGACGATCCCACGAACGCCACTGGCGACGGTGGCCCGGGCATCCTCGAGCCCCCACGGAGTCCGCAGCCCATTGATGCGGACGAAGACCTCTTTGTGGGAGAGATCGACTTCACGGAGCGTCTGGGCGAGGGCTTGCCGGGCCTCCTCCTTCTGCGCCGGGGCGACGGCGTCTTCCAAATCGAGGATCAGCGCCTCGGCCTCCGTCTCCCGCGCCTTCTGGATCATCCGGTAAGAACCACCCGGAACAAACAATAGACTTCGAATCATTCCCCTTCTCTTTCTTCGGGCGTCCCGGCGGGAGGGCGATCCCCTCGCGCACGGCCTGCCCTGACCCTGGCCGTTTGGCGCCAGCGTCGAATCGTCATTCCCCATGAGAGGAGAAGATAATAAACGGGAAAGCCGGTCGATGCCCAGATCACCGGGACCGGATCGGTAAATTGATCCATCACCACGAGGGTCAGCCCCACTCCCCAGAGGAGGCAGAAGAGGCGCGTCGAACGGCTGAAGGGCCCCTGGTAAGAAGGGTAGAGATAAAGGGACGGCACGAAGGTGAGAATCGAGAAGAGGAGAAGCGTCGCCAGAACCAGGCCGAAGGGCAGCCCAGGCCAGTAGCTCCAGAGCCAGTAGAGGTAGATGGCGACGACATTCCAGTAGGAGGGAAAGCCGAGAAAGAAGTGATCATCGGTCTTGGCGCGCGTCTGGCAGAAGCCGTAGGCGCTGGCGAGCAGCGGAACGAGGAGCCATCCGGCGGCCTCGTCCGGGACGACTCCGCTGCGCCAGAGGAAGAAGAGAGGCAGCGAAGTGTAGGTGTGAAAGTCGACGATGTCGTCGAGACGGCGCCCATCGAACCCAGGGGCCAGTTCCCGGACGCGCCAGCGACGGGCGAGCGTGCCATCGGTCGCGTCGATGAACGTCGCCAGAATCATCCAGCCGATCGCATGGCGAAAGCCGTCCGGGCCGCCCTCGACGATCGACCAAGCCATCCCGGCCGCGACGACCAGCCCGAGGGCGGTGTAGAGATGGACCGACCAGGCACGCACCACCTCCCAGCGGGAGGTACCTCTCGGGGAAATCAGAACGGGCATGATCGCGGAAGAGCTCCTTTCTCAGGTTGGGTCGGTGACCGGGATCAGGGAACGAAGCGGCTGGGGCGGATCCCACCGCGCCGTCAGCCGCGAAACGATCGGCAGGAGCAGGAGTCCGACCGCCGCAGCCAGCGTCTTATACGGAAAGAGGAGCGCTCCCGACCCGGCATCGACCCAGGCCGTCTCCCCGCCGGGCAGCCCCCCCGGCAACAGTGCCGCCAAGAGGCCCGGATAGTCAATCCAAGGTGGCCAGCCAAAGAGCGGCTCCCCACCGCCCAACCGCAGGAAGAGGGAAGCCACAAAGGCGACGATCGAGCCAAACCGGTTGGCTCGCGGATCGAAGAGGGCCCAGAGGAGCTGGGGAAAGAGGAGGACGAAGACCAGATCGCTGGTCAGAAACCAGAGCGCCTGGACGCTGCGGACCTGCAATGCCAGCAGGACCGCCATCAGCCCAATCCCGAGGATCGAGAGGCGCAGCACCCAGCGCAGATGGAGCATCGCCAGCCCCGCGCGGAAGAGCTTGTCGACGCCATTCCAACTGATCATCGATGCTGCCGAGAGGATCGATGAGCTGAAGCTGGAGGTGACCGCCGCAATGATCGCGCCCGTCCCCACCAGCAAGATCAGCGGCGGCGTCAGCTGCTGCAGGGCCAGCGGCAGGACCTCGGACGCCTGCTCCCCAAGCCGCTCGCGCAGCGCAGCTGACCAGGGGTAGTGAAAGGCGGCAACGCCGATCAGCAGCGGAGGGGCCGTCAAGCCGATCGTCAGCCCCCCGGCAATGATCGAGTGCCAGCGGGCTCGCGCCGGGGTACGACACGCCAGCACCCGCTGAAAATAGCAGTTCCAGGGGATCCCGCCGAGCATCAGCATCAAGCTGACATCCCACCATCCAA
This sequence comes from Blastocatellia bacterium, assembly GCA_049454155.1. GTDB lineage: Bacteria > Acidobacteriota > Blastocatellia > RBC074 > RBC074 > CAIOZW01. The sequence goes on along the minus strand of JBMUAP010000233.1, from coordinate 1,243 downwards.
CCACCGCCGGCAGAGTCCAGAAGTTACCGGCCGGCGTCAGCGGAGGGAAGAAGCCGCCCCGCTCCGTCCGCGCCGCGAGATACCCGTTCCAGGCTGGACCGATTCCCCCGACTGCCTCGAAGATGAACGGCATCGCCGCCAGCAGTCCGATCACCACCAGTCCCAGCTGCAGCGCATCGGTGAAGGCGACGGACCACATCCCGCCCATCATCGTGTAGGCGACGACGACGAGCGCCGCCCCCAGGATGATCACCCCGATCGAATAGCCGAGCGGCCCGGTGAGCGTGGCCCCAAGGGCAACCAGCAGCTCGGCGCTCCAGAAGATCTCGGCGAGGACCGCCGGCAGAAAGAGGACCATGGCCCAAGATTTGCCGAAGCGGACCTGGAAGGGGTCGATCAGCGTCGTAAAGCCGAGGCGCCGCATGCGCCCAGCAAAGAAGATCCCACCCAGGACGAGGCTCAACCCAAAGCAGAGCCCCCCCTGAATCCCGGAGGCGAGCGAAGTGCGATAGGTACCTTCGGCTGTCCCGAGAAGATAGCCCCCATCAACCCAAGTCGCCGTCATCGTCATCGTCGCCAGCCAGAGCGGCATGGCCCGCCCGGCGACAAGCAGATCGGCAGGTGTCCCCGCACGTGCCCGCCGCGTCGCCAACCATCCCAGCAGCAGAAAGCTGCCATACAGTCCCACCAATGCCATCCAGACCATCACACCCTCTCTCTCAGGTCGCTGGCCCAGACGTTGCCGCAGAGCTACTTCCCCGCCGCCAGCGCATCCGATGGCGGAGATGAGGTCGGAGGGAGGGGCGGGCGCGCCACCGCTCCGCCCAGGAGACGCGCCGCAACTCCGCGAGCAGCGCGCGGACCTGCCGCACCTCCGCTTCGGTCAGCGGATCGTGACCAAACCGGGCGCGGTGGTAGAGCGCAGTCAACTGGGCGACCTCCGGCAGCCCGACCTGCCCAGCAAATTCCCAGGGCGTCTGATGCACTGCCCGGAAGTGGCCCCGCCGCCGCAACAACTGCAACATCTCCCTGTAAAATTGGAGCGCAGCCGCGCTGGGATCGGTACGCAATCGCCTTCCGAGCAGCCAGTCGCGACCGGCGTGCCACCCACAGAAGAGCCCAATCCCGCCCAGCAGCAGCAATGCGAGACTCCCCCAGAAGAGTGCCCCACCGGCCCATCCACCCCGAGATGGACCCGCCCGCCGCGCGTCGCGTGCCTCTCCGCCCCCAGCCCGCGCGGGAC
>JBMUAP010000232.1:0-5667 GCA_049454155.1 Blastocatellia bacterium | reverse complement strand
CCGGGCGGATGCCCGGCTGCAAGTGACGCAGGTCAGCGACGTCGTCGAGGTGATCGATTCAGCGACGGTGCTGCAGACGGCCGATCCGAAGACGGCCCGCAGCTTCTCGGCCGAGGAGATGAACGATCTTCCGACGGCCGCCGGTACCCAGGGGCGCAACTTCTACACCCAGGCCCGTACTGCCCCTGGGGTTGCTCTCTCGACCCGGGCCCACCAGCCTTTCTCTGTCAGTGGGCAGCGGGCGATCAACAACAATTATCTCATCGACTCGGTCGACAACAACGATCCGAACACGGGGCTGATTGCCGGTCGTGGTGCCAGTGAGCAGCTCATCAGCCAGGAGGCAATTGCCAGCTTCGAGGTACTGACCCACAACTTCAAGGCCGAGTACGGACGGAACTCCGGTGGAATCGTCAGCATTGTCAGCAAGTCGGGGACGAATGAATGGCACGGCTCCGTCTACGAGTATCACAACAACTCCGCGCTCGCGGCGCGCAACGCGATCGACCGGGTCAAGCCATCGAACCGTTCGAACTTGGCCGGGTTCACTCTCGGAGCGCCGATCGTCAAGAATCGGGCATGGATCTTTGGGCAGTATGAGACCTACCGGATTCGTGGGTCTCAATCACGCCTCTTCCAGGTCCTCTCGGATGCTCAGCGTGCGACCGCAGTGCCGGCCGTCCAGGCGTTGGTCGATCTTTACCCACGGGCGATCGGAGGGGCGACGACCTTCACCTTCGGCTTGGCCCAGAACATCGACATGGACACGTGGCTCGTCCGGGGGGATCTGGCTGTCAACCAGAACCAGAGGGTGATGGCCCGTTACAACATCGCCAAGGCGGTCAGCTTTGTGCAAGGGGGATATGCTGGAGTCATTGACGGGTCGAACAACCTCAACCGGACGACGATGAGTGGCAGCCTCCAACATTCGTGGGTCCTCTCCCCGCGCCAGTTCAACGAGGTACGCTTCGGATTCAACCGAACCGAATCACTCGACTTGCCGTCGGAGAACATCCTCTTCTTGGGGGATCGCACACGGAATGGGGAGGTGGGCCAGTTGCGGGTTAATGGGCTGACGGCGATTGGGGTCCCAGCCTTTGCCAACCGCTATGAGTTTCTCAACAGCTATCAGATCAATGACGACTTGACGTGGACACTTTCGGGGCACGTGCTCAAGTTTGGGACCTCGGTGCGGCGGGTGCAGGTCAATGACGGCAACCTCGACGCCAACTATCGGGGAGCGCTCAGCTTCAACAACATTGCCGACTTTCTCGCCGGGCGGCCGGCCGCTTACCTCAAGCGGGTGGGCAATCCGCGCATGGGGTTGCGACGGACGGAGTGGCACTCGTTCGTCCAGGACGACTGGCGAATTCTCCCCAATCTGACGATCAATCTTGGGTTGCGGTATGAGCTCAACACCGCATTGCGCGAAGCCGCCAACCGGATTCCTTCCCAGTACCTGCTGCGAACAGATCCCAACAACGTCGCGCCCCGCTTCGGTTTTGCCTGGCAGTGGCGACCGCGGACGGTGCTGCGTGGCGGGTATGGGATCTACTTCAACGCGCTCGAGACGGTCTTTCTCGGCCTGACACGCTTCAATCCTCCGTTGATCGAGACCTTCACGGTCGGCAATCCGTCGCTGTCGAATCTGCTCGGCAACGCGACGGTGAACATCCCGAGTGGGCTCGTCTTGCCCAATCCGGATACCGCGACTCCATATGCCCAACATCTCAACCTGACGGTGGAGCAGGAGCTCTGGAACCCTCAGTCGACGCTCCGGGTCTCTTACGTCGGAACGCTGGGCCGGAAGGAGACACGGCTGCGCTTGCCAAATGGCGGAGAGGCACCACCGGTCGGCTATCGACGTCCAGATCCGACGGTCGGAGTCGTCAGCATCCTCGAGACCTCGGCCAACAGCAGCTACCACTCGCTGCAGGTCGGCTGGTCACAGCGCTTGGGGGCGAGGGGGCAGCTCCGGGCGGCCTACACCTTCTCGAAGTATCTCGATCAAGTCTCGGGTCTGACGTCAACCAATACCGGGCTCGACCGGGCGCTGATTCCGTTCGACGAGAACAGGCTCTACCTCGACCGCGGGCGATCCGACTTCGACATCCCCCACATTCTGACGATGACCGGGATCTGGCGACTTCCCGAGGTTGCCTCGCGTCGTTGGCTCAATCATCTGCTGGGTGGGTGGAGCCTGAGCAGCGTCGCAACCGCACAGTCCGGCAGAACCTATTCGCTCTTCTCCGGGACGGTCAATCAGCAGGCGAGCAACAACAACCGACTGCTCGACATCCCGGGGACCCTCTTGCGGTGTGGGTCCTGTTCGACCCCGATTCGCTTGGCCAGCGGGGTGACGAGGGCGCAATTGACTCCGCTGGCTGGCACACTCGGGACCCTCGGGCGGAATACCGAACGCACGGATGGGATGATCGACATCGGGTTCTCCTTATCGAAGGATGTCCCGCTGAAGGAGCGGTGGCGTCTCCAGCTCCGCGGAGAGATGTTCAACGCCTTCAACGTCGCCAACTTCAATGCGGCCGATAGCGTGCTCGTCTCCCCCTCTTTCGGGCGGTACATCAGTGCCTTCGATCCTCGCCGGGTGCAACTGGTGGCGCGGATTGTCTTTTAAATCCAACGCGGGGGGGGCGTTGTTTGACAGCGCCCCTCCTCGCGGAGAGAAAGGGGAACCATCTTGAAGAAGATCTTTTATGTCTGGCATCGCTATCTTGGCATCGTCACCTGCGCCGTCGTCTTCCTCTGGAGTGTCAGCGGGTTTCTCCATCCGCTGATGAGCTGGTTGCAGCCACGTCCCAAGTTGATGCGGATCGCCTCTCCCGCCTTGAAGGCGGATGATTTTGGCGCGACCCCGCAGGAGGCGTTTGCCCGCTACGATCTGACCCGCTACCAAGACTTTCAAGTGATCAGATTGGAAGGGAGACCCTACTACCAAGTTCGAACGGAGCCGGATCGTCCGTTACGCTACTTCAGTACTCGGGACGGAGCGGAATTGTTGGAGGGAGACCGGCAGTATGCCGTCTGGCTGGCCCGACAGTACCTCCAGGACTTTCAATCGCCCGTCACAGAGGTCCAATTGGTCACCGACTTCGGCCGCGAATACAAGGTGATCAACAAGCTCTTGCCGGTCTACCGCGTCCAGTTCGACCGGCCGGATCAGATGCGCGCTTATGTCGAGACCACCTCCGGCCTGCTCGGAACCCTCGTCGATCGGACCAAGGGAAGGTTGATGTCGCTCTTCGTCACTCTTCACAACTGGGATTGGGTGGGAGGGGTGGGAGGGGTGGGAGGCGCAGACTGGTTACGGGTCGGCCTGCTCGTCACCTTCACCTCGCTGGTTGCCCTCATGGCGATCAGTGGCATCCTCGTCTACGGACTCTTCTGGAAGACATTTCGTCCACTGACCGCGAAGACGGATCAACCCCGGAACCGTCTCAAGAGGTACCACCGTCGGCTGGGGTTGACAGTCTCGGTGACCATGATCTTCTGGGCGACGAGCGCGGCCTATCACGCTGTCGAGAAGCCCGGCATCCTCGCCGAGGCGAAGGCGGTCTATGCCCCGCACGAGTTCCAGCAAAGTGACTCCCCCTTCCCACTGACACGGATCCTGCTCGATCCTGCCCTTGGACCGATCGTCAATCTCTCGATGGTTCGTTTGGAGGGGAAGCCCGCCTACCAGGTCTTCCTCGCCAACCGCCAAGTCCAGTATCACGATGCGGCGACAGGGGAGCGGATCGAGGGCGCCCATGACCGCTATCTCCGGGAACTCGCCGGTACTTTCAGCGGGCTCGACCCGTCGCGCATCGCCTCGATCCGGCCCGTCACGAAGTTTGACGACGAATACGGGTTCCTCAATAAACGATTGCCCGTCGTCCGGGTCGAGTATCAGGACGCCAACCAGACGCGCTACTTTCTCGAGCCGGTCGGAGGGCAGCTTTGGCAGACCCTGGGCAACTGGAAGCGGCTCGAGAGCTACACCTTCAACTACCTCCACAAATGGAATTTTCTCAACTGGGCGGGGCGGATGACCCGGGATGTGGTGATGATGCTCTTCGTGACCTTGCAAGCCGTCCTCTCGGCCTCTGGGCTGATCCTCTTTCTCTTCTGGAAGAGGGCGACGGTCGGTCGTCCAGTCCGTGCCGCTGCGCCCCCCTACTCTGAGGCGGGACATCCCTGACCGGCAGCCCCATCCTCCCGACCTCCCTTGGAGATGCTGCCAGGGGAGGCCGGCTGGGCCCGACGGGAGCGTGGAGAAAAGTGGCCGAATGGGACATCTTCCAGGCCACGCTCATCTTGGGCAAGTTGGCCTCAGAGAGGCGACGAATCTTGCTCGACTAGAGCCGATCCAGAAACTTGTATCTTGCAAGAAGGTTTGGGGATGACCTCTCGCCTCTTTCGGGGGCAGCGCAGGGGCCCTCGCAAGGATTGCGCCGCGATCGAAGTCGGTCTACCATCTACTCCCATGGAACATCACGACCTGCAAGCAATGATCGGGCAGATCTCGATCGAGGGGATCCGGGATGCGGCAGAGGTGGTCTATCGCCATCTGGCGCCGACTCCATTGCTCCATTGGCCGCTGCTCGATCAGGAGGCCGGCCTGCGGGTCTTTCTCAAGCACGAGAACCACCTGCCGACCGGGGCCTTCAAGGTTCGTGGCGGCATCCATTTCATGTCCCGCTTCGCAGCCGCGCAGCCCGGACGTGGGGTCATCACCGCGACGCGGGGCAATCACGGCCAGTCGATCGCTCTGGCGGCGCGACTCTTCGGAATTGCTGCGACGATCGTTGTTCCGGAGGAGAACAACCCGGAGAAGAATGCGGCGATGCGCGGCTATGGCGCGCGGGTCATCGAGCACGGACGGGACTTCGACGCCGCCCGCGAGGAGGCCGCGCGGCTGGCCGCGACGGAGGGCCTGCACTATATCCATTCAGCCAACGAGCCCGATTTGATCCATGGCGTCGGGACCTATGCCGTCGAGATTATCGAGGAGATGGCGCGACGCGGCGAGCGGATCGACGCCGTCTTCGTCCCGATCGGGCTCGGCAGCGGAATCTGCGGCGTGATCACCGCCTTTCGCGCGCTCTCCCCCTCAACGAAGATCATCGGTGTCCAAGCCGAGGGGGCCCCGAGCATCTATCTCTCTTGGCGAGAGGGGCGCATCGTCGAGACGGCGGAAGCCCACACCTTCGCCGATGGCGTCGCGACCCGCGTCCCAGCGGCACTGACGTTCGAGATCATCCGGCGCGAGGTTGACGAGATCATCCTTGTCGACGACAGCGCCATCATCCGCGCCATCCGGCTGCTCTGGCGGACCACCCACAATATGGCTGAGGGCGCTGGCGCGATCGCCACTGCTGCGGTGATCGAGCGCCGGGCCGACTTTGCAGGGCAGACGGTCGTTTCGATCCTCTGTGGAGGCAACCTCGCGACAGACTCTCTTGCCCGCATCTTTGCCAGATGAAAAGACCTGCCAAAAGAGGTAACAACTCACGCCATCGATGAACTTCAAGGGATCCCATCTCCTTTTCGGGGATCTCTCTGTTTTTCTGTGGTGCAATGATGTCTTCCGTTCAGACGTGTCCAGTCCACAGGTCGCCCTCAACAACGGCGCCCTCCCCCTGATCGCTCAAGAGGAGGGCGCCGGTC
>JBMUAP010000231.1:0-5683 GCA_049454155.1 Blastocatellia bacterium | reverse complement strand
CCACCATGACAAACCTCCAAAGGGGGGGGAGAAAGGACGACTGCCTCAGCGAAGAAGATCGCACAGTACTTGACCAACGAGTCGACGGGGGTGAGGCGCCCCCGCCCAGCCCCGCCAAGTTCGGTCGACCCCCTCATCTTAGCAGGGTCGAGTCGACGAGACGATTCAAATCTCTGTTAATCAGCGGCCTTCCAGGGAGAGAGAGACGAGGGCTGGCTCCGCCAGCGGTGCCCCGTCGAGATCGTGCACGCCGACCGCTGCGTCCAACTCGTTGGCGATGTTGCCCTCTCCCGCACGCAACGCACGGAAATCGAAGAGGTCCCGATCCAGAAGATGGGAGCCGACAACGTTGCCCAGTGCCGTCAACATCGATTTGCGAACGTTGGGGATGCTCTCCTGCAACGTATCAATCAATCGCTTGACCTGCTTGCGCTTGAGGTTCTCCTGCGATCCGCAGAGGTCGCATGGAATGATCGGGAACGACTGCAAGGCGGCAAATTCACTGAGATCCCGCTCCCAGATGTAGGCCATCGGCCGGATGACGGTGTTGCGTCCATCGTCCGAGCGCAGGACTGGCGGCATCGCCTTGAGCGTTCCGATATAGAAGAGGTTGAGCAGAAATGTTTGGAGGATGTCGTCGGCGTGATGGCCCAGCGCAATCTTGGTGCAACCCTCCTCGACCGCGATGTTGTAGAGAATGCCACGTCGCAACCGGGAACAGACCGAGCAATAGGTCTTTCCCTCCGGAACCAACCGCTTGACGACGGAGTAGGTATCGCGCTCGACGATCCGGTAGGGCACTCCGCGCGACTGAAAATAGGCGGGCAGGATCTCGGCCGGAAAGCCGGGCTGTTTCTGGTCGAGATTGACGGCGAGCAGCTCGAACCGGACTGGGGCCCGGCGCTGGAGCGACAGCAGGAGGTGGAGCAGCGCGTGGCTGTCCTTTCCTCCGCTCAGGCAGACCATGATTCGGTCTCCCTCTTCGATCATCTGGTAGTCCTTGATCGCCTCGCCCATGCGGCGCAGCAGAATCTTCTCCAATTGTTCGGTGCGATCCATCGGGTTCCTCTCCACCTTCTCCCTGCCATCACTCCCTTCCCCGATCCCCATCCAGAATGCGGGCGTCTTGATTCGAGCAGGAGAGAGACGATGCCTTGAGACGAGAAGAGTAGGGGATCGCTCCCCCTTCGTCAATCATCTGAGGGCGGAGGGAGGGGCGGTTGACATGGCGTCTCACAAAAGAGACTGGTAGACTGCGCAGGCATCCATTCCGCAAGTTCCGTACGGATTCCGGTCAATCTTCCCGGGATCACCTGTAACCGTTGGACTCTCACCGGGAGAATTTCGATGAGCCGTACCAAGCTGGTCTTCCTCTATCTGCTGTCCCTCTTCTTCATTATGGCCGGGATCAACCATTTCGTCGCGCCAGACTTCTATGTGCGGATCATGCCGCCCTATCTGCCCTATCCCGCGCTGCTCCATCAGCTGGCGGGAGCGGCTGAGATCATCCTTGGTGGCTTGGTCCTGGTGGCGCGATGGCGGCGATTGGCGGCCTGGGGATTGGTCCTGCTGCTCCTGGCCGTCTTTCCGGCCAACCTGCACGTCGCCTTCAATTCCCACCTCTATCCCGACTTCCCCGCCGCCATGAGCTGGGGACGCCTTCCCCTGCAACTCGTCTTCCTCGCCTGGGCGTGGTGGTACACCAAACCGGATCGGACCTGAGAGGGGAAGGCCCGAACGGAGAGCCCCTTCAGCGCTCTCTCTGTTCCTGAAAATGGTCGAAGCCGCCGAGGGTGAGGGGGATGACGGCGCCGTCCCTCTGCATTCGAACGGGAGGTTCTCCTGGCAATCCCGGGAGAATCTCCCCAATGCGGACCACCGAATGACTGCACGATTCGGCGAGATCTCGGAGTCGTGCCTCCGTTCTCTGATCGGCATCGGCGGTGAAGAGCAGCTCAAAGTCCTCTCCGCCAGAGACGCCCAGGACGAATCGCTCCTCCTCTCCCATTGGCAACAACGAGAGGCAGGGGGAGAGGGGAATGGCGGTGTAGTCCAGCACCGCCGTCACCCGACTCTGCTCGCAGAGATGGCCCAGATCCTGGACCAACCCATCGCTGAGATCGATCATGGCGTGGGCGAGTCGATGGCGCCCGAGCGCCTCACCAAAGGCAATCCGGGGGTGCGGCCGGAGGTGGGCGGCGATCGCCTGATCAATGAGCCCCTCCTCGCCTGAAGCAGGATTGGGTCGCGCCCCCTCCGAGAGCAACCGGAGTCCGACGGCGGACGCGCCAAGCGTTCCGGTGACAAAGATGGCCTGGCCAGGCTTGGCCCCCTTCCGCTCAATCGCCTGACCCGCCGGACATTGGCCGAGGACGATGGAATCGAGGGTGAGCGGTCCCGGACTTGCTGAGATATCGCCGCCAATGAGCGTCACCCCCGCCTGCTCGCCAAGTGCGAAGTAGCCCGCGAAGAAATCTTCCCAGAACTGGCGGGCGGGATCGTCCTCCCCGCGCGGAATCAAGGCTGCCGGAATCCCAAGCGTCAAGAGGGAGGAATGCGCGGTCCCCCCCATTGCGGCAATGTCGCTGAGGCTGACGGCAAGGGCCTTGTGGCCGAGCCAAGCGGGCACGACGTACGACAATTGAAAATCGATCCCCTCGATCAGCAGGTCGACGGTGACCAGTGTCTCCCGATCTGCGTGTTGGCGGACGGCCGCCGCATCGTCGCCAATGCCGATGCGCAGGTCAGCGGAGGCTGTGCCCCGCTGCGCCCCCTCGCGAATCTGCTCGATGAAGGCAAACTCCCCATTCAAGACAGCGCTCCTCTTCCGGTGTCACTACTCACGGCATTGATGAACTTCAAAGGATCCTATCTTCTTCTCCGTGATCTCTGCGTCTCGGTGGTGCAATCATCTCTTCCATTCAGACATTGGCCGCTGGCTGATGCGGCCCACTTTCCCATCTTCTTCTCTGTGATCTCTGCGTCTCGGTGGTGTAATCATCTCTTCCGTTCAGACGTTGGCCGCTGGTTGATCCATTCCGCTTTCTGATCTTCCTCTCGGTGAGGAGTTGACTTCCGACAACCCGTTGACACATCCACTCTCCCCGATAGCTACCAGTCAAGGTTTAGCCGGCGGCTCGGCAGCCGACGGAGCCGGTTCGGCTGCCCCACGGAGGAGACCACGCCCACTCAGATTGGTCCGGAAGATCGCCTCTGCCACCCGCTGAAGATCTGCCTTGCGAATGGCCACCACCGCCTCCGCCTGGCGCTCGACTTCCGCGGGCTGCCGGCCGAAGAAGAGGGCACGCGCGTACTCGAGAATTCGCTCCCGCGGCGATTGGAGCGCAATGGCATACTGCCCGATGGCGCTGTTCCGCGCATACTCGAACTCGTCATCCGTCGGAGGAGTGGCGGCCAAGCGCTGAAACTCGCGGTTGAGCAGGTCCAATGCCCGGGTCTCGCTCTCCGGCGCCGTGGTCACTTGGGCGACAAAACCTCCCGCTGCAAGTCGCGGCTCAAACGACCCGGCGAGCAGCCCAACTGGGCCGGCCGGATCACGAAACGATCCGAGAAGTGGTCCATTGGAGACCCATTTGGCGAGCAGCGCGAGGACCTGCGCGTCCTGCGGACCAGGAAGGGCACTGCTGAAGACTCTGAAACCCAATGCCTGCCGAGTGACCGCCTCACCGGGAGCGGGCAAGGCCCGGTCCCCCGACGCGGCCGACATGGTCGGCAGGTTGACCCGAAGCGTCCGGTCAACGTCTCCCCTCCGCAACCCATCCGAGAAGATCCGCGAAACGATCGCCGACCCGTCCGTGTCCCCCACCAACACCACCAGTGGATACTGCCGACGAATCGTCTGCTGGTGCCACTCTTCGAGCTTCTCCACCGTGGCCCCTCGGACCACCTCCGCCAGACCGAGCATCGGCAACCCGTACGGATGCCCCGGGAAGAGGGACATCCAGAGCAGTTCTCTTGCCTGGCCCTCGGCGTCTTCCTGCCAGCGGAGTTGGTCTCCCAGCAGGAGGCCCTGCTCCCGGACCAACTCTTCCCGATCGAAAAACGGCTTCTCGACAATCTCGATCAAGAGCTTGATCGCGGGCTCTGCATTGCGGGAGAGAACCTCGATGACGTACCCATAGAAGTCCGGTTCATTGATAATCGCCACCTCGGCACCATAGCTCTCCAACTCGTGCGCGATCAGATCGGCCTTGCGCGTCACACTGCTCTTGAGCATCGTCCGGAGCATCAGCTCGGTGATTCCGCTGCTGGTCTGGGTCTCGAGCAGCCGCCCTCCCTGAAAGAGAATCGCCGCCGTGATCTTCGGCTGTGACTTGTCCTCGCGCACGAAGGCACGCGGGCCGCGCAGGACAGAGAAGTCGCGAATCGGGAGTGGGATGGGGGCGACCAGCACGTTCTTCCCCCCCGGACCAGCGACGCGTGCCGGCCCTTGCGGAAATTGTTTGAGGACAACGGCTGGCTTGACCTCCTCAGGTTTGACGGGCCGCCCCGCCGCTGGCGCGAGCGTCGTCACCAAGTCGGTGAAACGCTCGGCAGTGAAGGTGCGTGGAGTGGCCCCCTCGGGCTCAAGTTCGTGAACAATCGCCCGGGAGAGCACGAGATACTTTACCGCCGCTTGCTGGATCTCTTGGGCAGTGACAGTCCGGCGGAGAGCCGCTCGCCGCTCGCGGCGGCGGTAATCGCCATCCAGCAGCTGGCCATCCGCCAGCTGTGCCGCCTCGGCTTCGAGGGTGGCGAGGGCATCAATATCGGCCTTCTCCAGCAACGTTCGGGCCCGCTCCAGCTCAGCCGGGCTGATCGATTCGCGTCGAAACCGCTCGATCTCCCGAAAGTACTCCGCTTCCGCCCGATCGACACGGTCTGGGTCGACCGTCAACCGCGCGACGAGGAGCCCCCATCCGGTCTCCACTTCCCTCGCACCGCCGCCGGTTCTGGCGACCAGCGGAGAGGGCAGATAGTCGAAACGCGCCTCGCTCGCGACGCTTTGTCGATCCCGCGAGGCGGTGCCCTCCCGCAATCCCTGCCAGAGACGCGAGGCCCTTCCTCGCCCGAGGACGGCCGCCAGCATCTCCAGAATCGCCTCCTCTTTCTCGGTCGCCTCGGCAGTGAGGGCAGGCTCCGGCAGTGGAAGCCGGTAGCCAATGGTCACCCGGGTCTGGCGCAGCGGAGCCCGGTCATTCCCATAACGCAAGAGGGCTGGTGGCTCCGTGCTCTTCTCGCCCATCACGCCGCTCTCCCCATTCGTAGCGGGAGCGGGTGTGGTCGAAGGGGGGCCCGGGGGGGGGGGCGATGATGCGGCGACTCGAGCGCCGTACAAGCCGAACCGCAACTGGACCTGCTCCAGGGCAGGGAGCGAGAAGGTGTCTCCCGTCACCACGATCACCGTCCTCGCCGGTTGGTAGTACTGACGGTGGAAGCGCTCGACCATCTCTGTTGTGATCGACTCCCCGGCAGTCTGGCGGAGAAGTCCGCCTCTGGCCCAGGCGCTTCCGGGCAATCCCAACGACAGAAACCGCTCCATGCGGAGCAGATCTGGGTGGCGACGACTGGCGAGGTCCTCAAGGCCGAGCAGACGCACCGCGGTATCGACCGCTGCTGGCTCAATTGTCTGGAGCTGGAGACTCTCCGCCAGAAAAGAGATCGCCTCTGCATAGCTCTCCGC
>JBMUAP010000230.1:0-5699 GCA_049454155.1 Blastocatellia bacterium | reverse complement strand
CGCGAAAGGGACTCCCTGGGCGACACACTGGTCGATGATCTGGACGCTCACCTCGGCGAGCCGGTGGACGTTGGCTTCGCGGGCCCGGAAATCGCCTCCCTTGATCGTGTCGTAGAAGAGCCGGTAGACGCTGTCGCCGTCGTTGCGGTAGTTCTTGGCGGCGTTGATCCCGCCCTGCGCCGCGATCGAGTGGGCTCGCCGCGGACTGTCCTGGAAGCAGAAGGCCTTGACGTGGTAGCCCAACTCACCCAGCGTTGCCGCCGCCGAGGCCCCCGCCAACCCTGTGCCCACGACAATCACCGTAAATTTTCGCTTGTTGGCCGGGTTGACCAACTTCATGTCTTGCCGATACCGGGACCACTTCTGCCCGACGGGCCCTGAGGGAATCTTTGAATCGAGTGTCATGCTCATACCGCTTTCTCACTCCTTCGTGCTACTGAATCCATCCCATGAGGACGGCAAGAGGAATCGAACTGTTCCCGATGAAGAGGAACAAGGCTGATCCTTTGGCCAGCTTGTCGAAGACTCCAAAGGTCTTGTTACTGCGCAACCCCAACGACTGGAAGAGGCTGCTCACTCCGTGGCTCAAGTGAAGCAGCAGGAGCCCCATCGCCACAATGTAGAAGGTCGAGACGAGCGGCTGTGAAAAACCTGCCACGACCATGCCGTAGACGTCATGGCGTCCTTGGCTGTCGACCAGGGTCAGAAATGTCGGATCGATCAGGCCCATGGTGTAATGGGCCAAATGAAAGATGATGAAGGCAAGAATGACCAGACCGCTGACCAGGATCGACCGTTGCGCAAAAGTCGTCGCCACCGGTTTGCCCACTCCATACTTGACCGGACGCGCTTGGCGATTGATCGCGGCCAACTGGAAGGCCGTCAAGATGTGGAGGCCAACCATGGAGAGCAGTCCAACACGTGCGCCCCAAAGAATCACGGCATTCGATTTGAGAAGGGCCGCATACCCGTTGAGCTTCTCCGGTCCGAGGAAGATCTGCAGATTTCCCAGCAAGTGCACGATCACAAAGAGGTAGAGCCCGGCTCCCGTAATCGCCATGACGTACTTCTTTCCCAGGGATGACTGCCAGAGACGCATCATCAGTCCCGCAGATCTCCTCTTTTCCAGGCTGATTGTCGATGCCGCCATTCTTCTCTCTCCTTCCAGCTTGATTGACTCGACCGCTGCGCTCGCCTCGGGATCAGCTCCCGCTGACAAGCCTCTCCTCGTTATCCGGAAGCAACTCCCCGCGGTGACGAGATCGTTGCCCGTCCACGCCCCAGTCCGATCAGCACCTGGATCCGAATCTGGGCGTCCTTGAACCCATTCCTCCTGAGGTTCCTGACACGTTCGCCGGGGCAAGACCGTTGCAACCATCCGTCATCTGAGAGTGGGTTGTGTTCCACTAAGCGGCTGACTCGTTGGGTGGGCGCCAGCCATCTTTTTTCCTGAACACGTACAGGCTTCCTGAACACATACAGAATATGGAAAATATCAGCCGATCTTGAATAAGTAAAATGGAAAAGATTAATCTTACCCATTAGTTCAACTTATGTGAAATACAAGAAGAGGGGGAGCGAGGGTGCATATTGAGACGTTCAAGACATTCTGTGATCTGGTCGAGACGGGGAGCTTCTCGAAGGCGGCAGGGCTCAACTACGTCTCCCAATCTGCCGTCAGCCAGCAGGTCAAGGGATTGGAGCAGCGATTCAATCGCCAGCTGATCGACCGTGGGAACCATAAACAGGTTGTTCCCACGGAAGCGGGCCAGCTGGTCTATGAGATCTTCAAAGAGATGGTCGGACGTTTTGCCGATCTCGAAGCGCGCCTGCGCGCCTCGGGCGACGAGATCGCCGGGACAATCCGCGTGGCAACAGTCTACAGCATTGGCCTCTACCAGTTGCCTCCCTACGTCAAGCACTTCATCAAACATCATCCGCAGGTCAAGATTCACGTCGAATATGGGCGGACCGACAAGGTCTATGAGGCTTGCCGCAATCAGATGATCGATTTTGGGATCATTGCCCTCCCGTTGCGCAAGCCCGATCTGGAGGTCATCCCCTTTGGGGAGGAGGAACTGGTCTTGGTCTGCAGCCCCTCGCATCGGTTGGTCGGGGCTGGAGAAGAAGTAGTCAGCCTGCGGTCCCTCCGCGGAGAGGAGTTCGTCGCCTTTGAGCGGGACATTCCGACCCGACAGACGATCGACCGGATTCTGCGTCGATTCCGGGTCTCCGTGCAGACCGTTATGGAGTTCGACAACATCGAAACGGTCAAGCGCTCTGTCGAGGTCGGGAATGGGATCTCGATTCTCCCGCGGCAGGCGGTGACCAATGAGCTGCGGGCTGGGTTACTGGTGGCCTTACGCTTCTCAGAAGGAACCTTCACACGTCCGATCGGGATCATTCACCGACGTGGCAAGCGCTTCACTCCAGCGACGAAGGCCTTTCTCCATCTCTTGACGGAGGAGGGCGCCACATCACTCATAGCGTAGGGATTCGATCGGGTCGGTTCGGGCGGCGCGCCAGGCGGGCCACAGGCCGCTCAAGACGCCAATCAGGAGAAGAATCGCCAAGGCTGTCCCCGCGACCTCCCCCGAGAGAACAAGCTGGATGTCGGTCAGGCCGGTTGGATCGTCGAGCAGTCTGGCCATCAGCGGGAGACGCCCAACGCCACTGACGATCCCTTGGGAGAGGAGCAGTCCTAGCGCTCCACCGCCAAGCGTGATGGTCAACGCCTCGAAGAGGATCTGAAGAAGAATGCTGCCCCGTCGCGCGCCGAGCGCCTTGCGGACGCCGATCTCACGCGTCCGCTCGGTGACACTGACGAGCATGATGTTCATGACGCCGATCCCCCCGATCATCAGCGTCATCGCCCCAATGATCGTCAAGATGAACTGCAGTCCACCGGTGATCGCTCCGATCATCTGCATGCTTTCAACTGAATCCTCGACTTGTATGGCGCGTTCGTCCTCCGCAGGGAAGTGATGGCGTTCGGCCAACGTCGCCCGGATCTGACGGATCGCCTGATCGTGGACTGCTGGGCTGAGCGTCTGCACCACGAGGTTGTCGACGTACTCCTGCTGCCAGAGGTGGCGAACGGTTGAGGATGGGATGAAGACCGATTGGCGGTCCGGGGAGTAGTAGTTGGAGAGGGCCATCTTGGGGGTCATGACCCCGATCACCTCGAAGGAGATGCCGCGAAGGCGGACCAGTTCACCAACGGCCGGTCGATTGCCAAAGAGTTTGTGGGCGATATCGGAACCAAGGAAGACGACTCTGCGCTGCGTCGCCACATCCTCGTCGTTCAAAAATCGGCCACGCTCGATGGTTTGGCTGCGCATGAACTCATACTCGGGGGCGACTCCCCGGACGAGCGCGTTGGTCTGCAAAGAGCCATAGCCAAGCAAGAGGGTGCGGATATACTCCGGGCTCACGGCACGAATGGTTCCCAGCTCGCGGAGGGGGGGGATGTCACTCTCCCGCAGGCGAATTCTTCGCCCCGCCCGTTCTCCCCCTGCTTGCAGACTGGTCTGTCCGTTGTAGATGAGGAGGGTTCCAGTATTGAAGGCGCGGCGCATTCCGGTCTCCAACGCGCGGTGAAAGCCGTTCCCATAGGCCATCAGCAGGACGACCGCGACGATCCCCCAGGCGATGCCGCTCAGCGTCAGGAGGGAGCGCATCCATTGAGCCCGGACGGTACTCCAAGCTTCATGAAAGATGTCCCAGATCATGTCTTTCTCCCTAATTGGCCTCGAACCGCAGCGCCTCGATGGGGGCGAGGCGGGCAGCTCGTCGCGCGGGATGGAGCGCCGCTGCGATGCCGACCAGGCTGAGCAGGCCGATGGCCAGCATCGTCGATTGCCAGGTGACGACCATGCCGGCAAACCGCGGTGGCAGCGGGAGTTGATTGATCCCAGCGCAGATCCCGAGGCCAAGGACCAACCCGATTGCTCCCCCGAGAAGAGTCACTCCCATCCCTTCGCAGAGGAAGAGCCAGAGGATCCTCTGCGGGGTTGCTCCGAGGGCTTTGCGGAGCCCGATCTCCCGGGTTCGCTCCCGGACGGAGATGAGCATGATGTTGGTGACGCCGATTCCCCCCAAGCCAAGCGTGATCAGGCTGACCACCAGAAAGAAGTCCCGCATGCTGCCGATGATCTGGTTGAAGAAGACGGCCTCCTGCACGGTGTTCCACATCGACAGTGCCTCTGGGTCGGAAGGGTCGAAGTGGTGGCGTGTTGAGAGGATCGACAACACCTCCCGTTCCAGTGGTCCCGGCAGGTCAGGATTGATCTTCCCCTCGCGTCGGACGTGCTCTTCCAGTTCGCGTGCCACTTGTGGGAAGGGGGCGGCGATGATGGCGGAGAGGGAGTCGGCGCTCTGCGTGGGGGAGGGAAGCGGAAAGTCGCGCCGCATCGTCTCGTAGGGAAGGAAGAGGCGATAGTCATCCGCTCCAGTGTAGTTCGAGTCCTGCTCCTTCTTTCGGATTCGACCGACGACAGTATAGGCAATCCCATTGAGCGCCAGGGGGAGACCGACTGGGTCCCGGTCGGCAAAGAGTTGCCGGCTCAGCTCGAAGCCGAGCAGGGCGACGCGGTGCCGCTCCTCGCCATCCCGCTTGTTGAACGGACGTCCCCGGTCGACCTCGATCGTGCGGAGGGTCTGGAAGATCGGCCAGATGCCGCTCATTTGTGACGTGCTGGCGTTCCAGTCGCTCTTGACCCGGACCCCGCTGCGCATCAGTTCCGGGGAGAGATGTTCGATCAAGCGGGATCGAGCTTGCAGGAGTTTGACGTCTTCAAGGTCGAGGCTGATAATGCGCCCGGCCCGTGCACCTCCCGCTTGGCGGGTCGTCCGGCCATTGCGGATGATGAGGATGTTCTGCCCCAGCTCCCGCAGCGTCTCGAGGTTCCCCTGTTGAAAGCCTTCTCCAACCGCTGAGAGAATGATGATCGAGAGGATACCCCAAGTCAGCCCAAACATGGTCAGCAGGCTCCGCAGCTTATGAGCCATCAGGTTGGTCACGCTCTGGTGAAGGATCTCCCACATGCGTCCTGACTCCTCTGTGCCACCCTCAGGGCAGCAAGACCTCTTGCCCGAGCGAGAGACCGCGGAGCACTTCGGTCCGGGTCCCATTGCTGATCCCGAGCTCAATCGGGACGGGGGGGCGCGAGCCCTTCACCCTCTGCGGGGCCAGTTCGACATAGGGGGATCGTTGCGGAGTGTAGCGGATCGCCGCTTCGGGCAGGAGGAGGGTTCTGCTTCGCTCTTCGAGGACGATCTCGGCGTTGGCGGTCATGTTGGGGAGAAGCAATCCGCCAGGATTCTCGATCGAGACCCAAACCTCAAACGTTACGACATTATCGAGATTGACCCCGAGGGGAACGATCTCCGTGACCTTTCCCTGGAAGGTCCGATCGCGGAAGGTCTCGACCCGAATGCGGGAGGGCAGGCCGATCTTGACTTGACCAATGTCCGCCTCGTCGACTTTTCCTCGAACGTAGACCTCCCGGACATCTCCGATGACCATGACGAGCGTCGCTGCTGCCCCCAGATTGAGGATCGACGAGACTGGGCTGCCGAGCTCAACATCGCGGGAGAGGACGATCCCCTCGATGGGGGAGCGGATGGTGGCAAAGGTCAGCTCCTCGCGGGCACGGTCGACGCGGTTGCCCCACGTCTTTTCGCCCCACTTGAACTCG
>JBMUAP010000229.1:0-5703 GCA_049454155.1 Blastocatellia bacterium | reverse complement strand
GGGGGGGTACCCGAACGCGCTGTTGGGGGTCTTCGCCTTCCTGCGGCAGTCGCTCCTCGACGCGCAACACTACCGGGAGACTTGGGCCCGCTACCGCCAGTCTCCACGCGGGATGACCCGGCCGGAGATCAATCCATCGATGGAGGCGCTGCAGCCGGTGATCGCCGGCCAGCTCCCGGTCATCTTCAATGTGACGACGGTGCGGGAGATGAAGCGGGCGCTCGCCCTCGCCGAGGAGTTCCAACTCGTCTCCTACCTCCACGGAGCCACCCAGAGCTACCAGATCGCCGAGCACCTCAAGGCGAAGAAGGCAACGGTACTCCTCTCGCTGAGCTTCCCGCAGAAGCCAAGCGGCCTGGAGGATCCGGAAGTCGAGCCCCTCGCGGTCCTGCAGGAGCGCGCGGCGGCGCCCGGTGCGGCAGCAGCGCTCCATCGGGCCGGGGTCCGTTTCGCCTTCACCTCGGGAACGCTCAGCCGCCCGTCTGACCTCATCGTCAACGCCGGGCGCGCCATCGAGGCCGGCCTTCCCAAAGAGGAGGCGCTCAAGGCGCTGACACTCTACCCGGCGCAGATCTTCGGCGTCAGTGACCAGCTCGGGAGCCTCGAGAAGGGGAAGATTGCCAATCTGATCCTGACCAGCGGCGACCTCTTCGCCAAGGAGACGCGCGTCCGCCACGTCTTTGTTGATGGCCACAAGTTTGACATCAAGGCCCCGGAAGCCCCGCGAGCCGCCAACGCCGCGGCACCGGCCGCCGGGCCGGTGCGAAGCAACCTGGGGCTCGCGGTCGGGACCTGGGCGTTGAGCCTGCAGACCCCCGCGGCGGAGGTCTCGAGTACGCTCACGCTCCGGGAGGATGGGGAGACGCTCAGCGGAGAGGTCTCGACCCCGTTCGGCTCTGCCAAGATCAGCGGGGGCAAGCTCAGTGGCAACGAGCTGCAATTGAGCTACGCGCTCAATGTCCAGGGACAGGAGTTGACGGTCTCGGCCAAGGGCCGGATCGAAGGGACCTCGATCCAGGGGACGATGGAGGCCATGGGGCAGAGCTTCCCCTTCAACGGGACCAAGCGGCCCAACTGAGTCCGGCCGAGCCTCTCGCAGACGGCTCTTTTCAGAGGAGACTGAACGATGCAAGATACAGAGAAGAGATGGAGATTGCGGCGGACGGGGATGCTCGGAGCCCTGTGGCTCTTGATCTTGGTCCCACTCGGCTTTGCGCAGCAGCGTGGGGAGCTGCTCATCCGCAACGCAACGATCATGACGGCCTCCCACGGAACGATCGAGAAGGGCTCGATCCTTGTCCGGGACGGCCGGATTGCCGCAGTCGGCAAGGCGAACGAGGTGACGGCCGCCGCAGGAGCCAAGGTGATCGACGGGACCGGGATGTATGTCACCCCGGGCTTCGTCGACTCCCACTCGCATACGGCCCTCGATGGCGTCAACGAGGGCTCCCTCTCGGTGACGTCGATGGTGCGCATGCGCGATGTGATCAACGATGTCGACATCAACATCTACCGGCAGCTCGCCGGCGGAACGACGACGATCCACCAGCTCCACGGGAGCGCCAACGCCATCGGGGGTCAGAACTCGATCATCAAGCTGAAGTGGGGACGGCCCGCCGAGCAGATGACACTCGCCGAGGGGCCGCGGACGATCAAATTCGCCCTTGGGGAGAACCCCAAGCGATCGAACTTCTCGCTGCCCGGCGTTCCCCGCCGCTACCCGGCGACACGGATGGGCGTCGAGGAGACGATCCGCGAGGCCTTCACCCAGGGACGTCAGTATATCGCCGAGTGGGAGGCCTACGAGGCGGCCAAGAAGCGTGGAGAGTCCCCGCTGCCGCCGCGACGCGACCTCAAACTGGAGGCGATCGCCGACGTCCTGCAAGGGCGCATGGATATCCACTCGCACTGCTACCGCGCCGACGAGATCGTCATGCTTCTCCGGCTCTGCGAGGAGTTTGGCATCAAGGTCCGCACGCTCCAGCATACGCTCGAGGGCTACAAGGTCGCGCCGGAGATCGCGCGCCACGGGGCGAGCGCCTCGATCCTGCCCGACTGGTGGGCCTACAAGATGGAGGCCTATGACGCCATCCCCTTCAACGCGGCGATCATGACGCGCCGCGGAGTGGTCGTCTCGATCCATTCCGACAGCAACGAGCACGCCCGACGCTTCTACCAGGAGGCGGCGAAGATGGTCAAGCACGGCGATCTGAGCGAGGAGGAGGCCCTGCGCCTGGTGACGCTCAACCCGGCGATCCAGTTGCGGCTCGAGAACCGAATCGGGAGCATCGACGTCGGCAAGGATGCCGACCTCGTCCTCTTCAATGGCCACCCGTTCAGCGTCTACTCACGCCCGGAGATGACCCTCATCGAGGGGGAAGTCTTCTTCGATCGGAAGCAGGATCTGGCACGGCGCGAGACGCTGCTCAAGGAGAAGCGGGCCCTCATCGAACGGGAGAAGAAGGCACCGGTGCAGGCCCAGCCAAGGCAGGCCGGCGCCCGGCAGTTCCCGACGCTCAGCGAGGATCTCGACGAGCACCTTCACGGCCACCCACACCAGGACCACCAACACTAGGCAACACCAGGCAACACTGGGCCGGCCCTTGTTGGACACAGTTTGATGGAGAGAATGGCATGCGCACAATGCGATTACTGAATCTTGTCTCTTGCTGCCTGGTGCTGGTCGGAACGGCGATGGGTCAATCGACCTCCTCCGGCAGTGCCATTGCCATCCGCAACGCGCGGCTGGTGACCGTCTCGGGGGCCCCGATCGAACGGGGGACCCTCGTCATCCAGGACGGCAAGATTGCCGCCCTCGGGACCTCGGTAACGATTCCGCGGGGGGCTCGCGTCATCGATGGAACGGGCCTCTCGGTCTATCCTGGAATGATCAACGCCCTGACTGTCCTTGGGCTGACGGAGGTGGGCGCGGTCAGCGCGACCGTCGACACCACCGAGATCGGCGACTTCAACGCCAACGCCAAGGCCCTCACCGCGGTCAATCCGCACAGTGAGCTGATTCCGGTCGCCCGGATGAATGGCGTGACGACGACGGTGACCTGCCCCCTCGGCGGACTGATTGCCGGGCAGTGCGCCGTCATCCACCTCGACGGCTGGACGCCGGAGGAGATGAAGGTCGCCTCGCCGGCGGCGATGCACATCAACTATCCCCGGCTGGGATTTGGGGGACGGGGCGGCTTCGGGGGCGGCGGGTTCTCTGTCCCGACCGATCAGCAACGCCAAGCTCGCGATCGCCAAGTCGAGTCCCTCCGCACAAAGATCGAGGATGCCCAGGCCTACCGCCAAGCCCGCGCGGCCACGGCGGCCGACCGCTCCCTGCCGGCGCGCCCGGTCGACCTTGGCCTCGAGGCCATGATTCCGGTCCTGGAGGGCCAGGTTCCGGTGATCGTCTCCGCCAACAGCGCGAGCGAGATCAAGGGGGCTCTCGATCTGGCTGAGAAGTTCAAGCTCAAGTTGATCATCAATGGTGGCGAAGAGGCGATCCGTCACGCCAAGATGCTCAAGGAGAAGCAGATCCCGGTCGTCCTCCCGAGCGTCCTCTCCCTGCCGAACAGCGAAGACTCGCCCTACGACGAGCCCTTCGCCCGCGCTGCCGCCCTCCACGAAGCGGGTGTCAAGATCTGCTTCTCGACGGGGGGGGCTTCTGATGCGCGCCTGCTGCCCTACCACGCCGGGATGGCCTCCGCCTTTGGGCTCCCCAAGGAGGAGGCGCTCAAGGCGACCACGCTCTACCCGGCCCAGATCTTCGGGGTCGACCGCCAGCTCGGCTCCCTCGAGGTTGGCAAGCTGGCGACGATCGTCGTCACCGATGGAGATCTCCTCGAGTTCCGCACCCGGATCAAGCACATGTTCATCCAGGGTCGCCCGACGGACCTCTCCAACAAGCACAGTCGCCTCTACGAGAAGTTCAAGGATCGACCGTAGCGAAGGCAGGTGGGAATCTGTCCCATGGGGAGGGGAGGAGGGGGCGACTGAGCGCTCTCCTCCCCTCTTCTCTTTTGATCTCTGTCTTACTGGAGGGGGGAGGTCCGACGGGTGGCGGCAGGGGTGCCAGGGGCACCGGAAGCCGAGCGGGCATAGTAGCCCTGACGGGTCCTCGCGATCAGCTTGCGGTTGGCGGTCGGCTGGGTGGGATTGACGGTGACCTTGACCGCGCGAAACGATCCGTCGCGCCGTTCATTGGTCGGATAGTAGCTGACGAGGTACTGCGTGCGGAGATCGCGGGCGATCTGGGCGGCGACGGCCGGCATCTCGCTCAGCTCCGCCGGGAAGAAGGCACGCCCCCCGGAGTCATCGGCGAGCCGGGTCAGCAGCTCGCGAGCCTTCTTCGCCGGGGACTTCCCGAAGAAGCTGCGGGTGTCGTCCTCCTCGTCGATGAAGCCGACAAAGTAGAGCTGGACCTCGTTCTCCTGAATCGCGGCAAGGACCTCCCGCTCCTTGAGGGAGCTGTTCTGGTCCAGACCGTCGGAGATGACGATGAGGGCCTTGCGCCGGTGGCGCCCCTTCTCCTGCGCATAGTCCGCTGTCGCAATCATGGCGTCGAGCAGCGCCGTCCCCCCGCTGGTGAACATCTCGCCGATGGCGTCCTCGATCTCGACACGATCGGTGGTGAACTCCTTGAGCAGCTCCGGTTCCCCCTTGAACTGCGCAACAAAAGCCTCGTCGTCCTCGCGCATCTGCTTGACGAGGCTCAGCGCGGCGTCGGTGACCGTCTGCAGCTTCGAGCGCATGCTCCCCGAGGTGTCGATGACCAGACCGAGGCTGATCGGCACCTCTGCGCGACTGACCGTCTCGATCGACTGCTGGATCTTGTCCTCGAAGACGAGGAAGTCCTCCTTGCGCAGATCGAAGACCGGGTTGTTGGTCTGATCGACGACCGAGACGTCGAGGACGACAAGATCCGTCTCAAGCTTGATGGTATTGTCCCGGTCGAGGTTCTGATCATCGGCTTGTGCCCCCTGACGGCGCGCCCCGCGGCGCTCGCGCTCGTTCGCCGGTGAAGCGGGAGCGGAGGGCGTGGGTGGCGGAGTCGGCTCTTGCGGCGCTCCCAGCTTGGGGCGCGGCGGCGGTGGGAGTGCCGGGTCCTGGAAGGCCTGGCCCTGCTCGATCGACCCAGCCACCCCCAGCATCAAGATCATCCCGCCAGTGACCACTCGCCGGCGTGCCTTGCCCCACTGGCCCTTCCCTTCACTTCTGATGATGCTTACCATGTCACTCCTTCTCCGCTGTCATACTCTTGGCCCCTACCCTCTCGAAGCGTAGTATACAGCCTCCCCGAACGCCTTTCGAGCCCCCCTTTCCTCTGTCTCGTTAGAGGGAGCAGGGGCAATCACCCGGGTTGCCTCGACAGATTTCTTACCGCCGGCTTGGGTCCTGGGTGCGCGGGCCTCCGGCCCGCATCCTCGACGAAAAAGGAATTTGACGATTTTGTCGGGGCAGGCCTTGGAGGAATGGAGAATGGAGAATGGAGAATGGAGAATGGAGAATGGAGAATGGAAAATTGGAAGGACTGATTAGCCCACCCAAAAAGAATTACACGATTTTGTCGGGGCAAGCCTTGTGCCTGCCCTCATCCCTCGTCAACGGGACAATGACCGAGACATGGGCCCGGTGGCGCAAAGGGGAAGAGGGCACCCACAAGGGGTGCCCCTACAGATCGAAATCGGCCCTTGGGTAACTTTC
>JBMUAP010000228.1:0-5707 GCA_049454155.1 Blastocatellia bacterium | reverse complement strand
AGGGGGTCGATTCGACCCGCCTCTCCGGCCACCTCATGGAGAAGTACCGGATCATCACGACTGTCATCAAGCATCCGGAGTTTGAGGGGGTCCGGGTGACCCCTAACGTCTACACCACAGTGCGCGAGATCGATCTCTTCGCCGAAGCGGTCGAGCAGTTTTTGGCCAAAGAGGCCTGAGGGGGAGCGGCATGATTCTGCTGAAGGTCTCTTATCGATTGCGGGCCCATCACGTCTCGCGTTACGAGGATCTCTTCGCCACACGGACCTTGCCGCTGATTCAGGAGCACGGTCTGGGCTTCCTCGGGATTTGGCGGACCATCGTCGGCGAGGCCCAGGAGTATCTCGAACTCTTTGCTTTCGATTCGCTCGCCGAGTTCGATCTGCAGTGGCGGGGATTGATGGCCGATCCCCGCCTCGTCACCCTCTTCGAGGAGACGGGCCCGCTCGTCGAGGAGGAGCGGCTTGCCCTCTTCGAGCCGCTCCGCGGAATCGAGACCGCGATCGAGCCTCACCGCCGCGCCATCCGATAGCCGGGACGGGTTCGCGCGGTGAGCCCTGGCTGGTTGACCTCGACCCGCAGAGAGCGCCACGCGCCATCCCGGCGCTCATTTCGAGGGTAGTAGGCCAGGGTATAGACCGTCCGCAGCTCCTCGGCAATCTGTCGATAGGCGTCGGCCAGCTCCAGCAAAGGCTCTGTTCCTCCGCTCGAACCGGCCAGCCCCGCCGGGAGAACCCGCCCCCCTGTCTGCTTGGTCAGCTCCCGCAGCTCTCTTCGCGCCATCCGGTAGAGCTGGCGATTGATCGTCACCCGCTCGGCATCCGTCAACCGGCAGTGCGGTGTCTCGGCGGAGAAGGCGGCCGGCTTCTCTCCCCCACGGCTCTTCTTCTCTTCTGACAGGTGCTTCCGCAGCTGCTTCCCGGAGAACTCGAAGTGGGAGGGGACGCGGCAATCCCGCCGCATCCCTGCCTCGGTAAAGCGTTCCGTCTCGACTTCGAGCGCATAGACGGTGACGCCTCCTTCCTCCAGGGTGGGAAGGATCTCTTCATACTGCAGGTGGCCATAGGAGTCGACCCCATCCGTCAAGGCGAGAATCGCCTTGCGGCCTTTGACGGGCCCAAGGATCTCCTCGGTTGCCAGTTGCAGTGCGTCGTAGAAGGAGGTACCCGATCCAGGGCGCAGCAATTGCAGGCCCGCTTGCAACCGGTTGCGATCGGCCGTCAGATCCCGCAACAGCTCCACCTCGCGCTGGAACTGGACGAGGGCCAATCGATCCTGCGGCCGCAACAGGGCAAAGAACTGCCCGGCCGCTCTCCGCAGTGTCGTCAGCTCCTCGCGTGTGCTCCCGGAGGTGTCGATCAGCAACGCGAGGTGGAGCGGGGCGTCACTCCCCTCGAAGCTGACAATCTTTTGTCGCACTCCATCCTCGAAGACGGCGAAGTCCTCCACCGTCAGCCCCTCTTGGGCCCGACCACTCCGCTCCTCGGCGACCCGGACGTCGATCGAGACCAAGTCTGTCTCGACCCGCACGACCGGCTCCTGCCCCCACGCCACGCCTGCCCAGACGAGCACTCCCGCCATCCCGACGGCCAGCCCTTCTCTCACCTGCCTCTTCTCACGTGCCATCTCTCCTTGTCCTCCTTTCCCCCTTGCAGTATAGCCTTGCCGAGCGTCGCCCGGCGATGCTGGACGCTTGTCCCGTGGCGCGGAGATGGGGACCGCGCCGCAGACTGGCCGAGGGGCCCCCCTCTCTCTTCTCGAGTCGGGCAGGATATTTTGAGCAGTGCTTGACAAGCGTTCCCGGACAGTCGTATATTCCATCTTCTGATTGAGCGATAGAAGATTTGTTGACTGCGTGTTCTTTTGATAATTCTGCTGAATGATTCCTGCAAGCTCTGGTCAGCCAGTTCTGGGTTAAAGAGCTAGAAGCGTGTGGGAATCGCGAATGGCAATCCTCATTCAGCGGGAGATGACTTTCCGAGGATCGACTGCACGGGTGCGTACCAGAGCCTACCGCTCCGTACAGGCACGTACAGTCAATGGTAGACGACCACCCTTACAAGGTGGGGGTTGTGGGTTCGAGTCCCACCGTGCCTATCAGAACTGGTCGAAAGTTGTCAGACAGTTCCCGTCGCTGCATCCGTTTTCAGAGCTTTCTCTTCGAAGCTTGGACTTCAGCGCTTAGACTCGAGAGTTTGATAGATCGTTTTTTGACAGAGAGATTTTAAAGTTGGTCGACAATGCGGAGTCGTAGTTCAGTTGGTTAGAACGCCGGCCTGTCACGTCGGAGGTCGCGGGTTCGAGTCCCGTCGGCTCCGCCATTCTCTTCCTTCCCGTCCTCTCTGGTAGAAGCTCTGATAGAAACGAAACAGTTTCATCGAACGAATCGAATAGATTTGCCCTCCGGTTGGAGGGCTTTTTCTTTTTGGTACCAGGGGGCTGGTGGGAGAGGAGGGCGTGTATGGCGGAGAAGATGGTCGGGGTGGAGGAAGCACGATCGGTCATTCTCGACAGCTGCGTTCCACTTGCCCAAGAGTGGGTCGAGTTGCGAGCGGCGACAGGGCGCTATCTCGCCAAGGAGATCCACGCGGATCTGGATCTTCCGCCATTCGATCGCGCGCGGATGGATGGGTACGCCTTCCAAGCCGCTTCGGTTGCGGGGGCGGGGCCGGACCACCCGGTTCGGCTGCGGGAGATCGGGGTCGTGGCCGCAGGAGTGGAGTATGAAGGGAACGTTGGGCCGGGCGAAGCCGTCCGGATCATGACAGGGGCGGTGGTGCCGGCGGGGGCTGACACGGTCGAACGGATCGAGGTGATCCGGGTCGACGGGGAGAGCGTCGAGTTGGCCGAGCCGGTGCCCGTCGGGCGGAACATCACGCCGCGCGGCCTTGAAGTCAAGGCCGGGGCTCGCGTGGTCGAGGCCGGGGAGCGGATCACACCAGCCGTTGCCGCCGTGCTGGCCACCTTTGGACAAACCCGCATACGGACCTTCCGGAAACCCCGGGTGGCCATCTTTTCGACCGGCGATGAGCTGGTTCCGGTAAACGTCTTCCCTGGGCCTGGTCAAATCCGGGATTCCAACCGATTCGCACTGGCTGGGTACCTCGAAGAGGCTGGGGCTGAAGTGGTGGTCGAGGAGATCCTTCCTGATCAGCTCGACCAGACCCGCGACGCCATCGGGCGAGCGATGGCCGTTGCCGATGTCGTCCTGCTCTCTGGCGGAGTCTCGATGGGCGATTACGATCTGGTCAAACCGGCGTTGCACGACTTGGGCGTCGAGGTTCTCCTCGAGAAGGTCGCCATGCACCCCGGGAAGCCGACGGTCTTTGCGCGCCACGGAGAGACGCTCCTCTTCGGCCTGCCAGGCAATCCCGTCTCGGTCGCCGTTGCCTTCTTTCTCTTTGTCCGGCCAGCCCTTCTCCGACTCCAGGGGGCGTTGGCGATCGACCTGCCCCGCCTGACGGCCTTCTGCACACGGACCGTCAAGGGCGCTCCCCCCCGGCGCAGCCATCAACCGGGCACCCTGCGGATGGAGGCAGGTCGGGTCGAGGTCGAGCCGCTCTCCTGGAGTGGGTCTGGCGATCTCGTCGGCTTCATGCGAGCTACCGCACTGCTGGTCGTTCCGGAAGATCAGTCGCTGGTCAAGGAAGGCGATCTGGTCGAGGCGATTCTTCTGCCCTCCCTCCTCGCCTGACATCGCGGGAGGGGAAGTAGCGAGCGAGTTCACCTGAGAGGAGAGCCTATGGAGAAGCCGAATGTTCCCTCACTGACGCACCTCGACGAGGAGGGCCGCGTCCAGATGGTCAACGTCGGAGAGAAGGCCGTCACCCAGCGGACCGCCGTCGCCCGCGGGGAGGTGAGGATGCACCCGGAGACGATCGAGGCCATCCGCGCCCGACGCACCCCAAAAGGGGATCCCCTCGAAACGGCCCGTCTGGCCGGCATCATGGCCGCCAAGCGGACCGCCGAGCTGATCCCCCTCTGCCACTCCCTCGCGCTGACCCATGTCGAGGTGACCGCGGAACTCGCCGAGGACCGCATCCTCCTCACCGCGACGGCCTCGACATCCGCCCAGACTGGCGTCGAGATGGAGGCGCTGACCGCCGTCACTCTTGCCGCTCTGACGATTTACGATATGTGCAAGGCCTTGGATCGCACCATGGTTCTCGGGGCGATCCGTCTGGTTCGCAAGTCCGGGGGCCGCTCGGGCCTCTGGGAGTTCGATCCTCTCGCCGGGCCGGATGTCCCTGCCGCCGACTAGCGGTTGGGCAGCTTGAGCGTCTCGAGGACGATCTCCAGGGAACGTGCGGCAATGTCGCGTGTCCGCTCACTCCAGCCCATCTGCTCCCGGTTCTGCTCATAGTCGCGGCGCACACGCTCGCGCAGCCGCTCGATGAACTCTTCCGGATTGGGTGACTTCTCGATGGCGAAGTCGAGTTCGCGATAGGCGTTGTGAAGGGTGATCAGCCAATCGGAGGCGTGGTATTCGGGGCTTCCCGGTTCAGAGGTAAATTTGGCAGTCGGCATCGGTCATAACTCCCTGGCTCTCCGCAGCAGAAGGCGCGCCATCTGCGCGTAGGTCGCCACTGCGGCGAGCAGATCAGATTTGTAGATGAATTCGTGACGGGTATGGGCGTGGTGAATCGATCCAGGTCCAAAGAGGAGCGGGGTTCCCCATGCCGTCAGGCAAGGAATGTCGGTTCCAAAGCGAACCACCTGGGTTGGCAGATGGTCCAGTTCCGGGACGATCTCGGTCGAGACAGGCGGGATCGAGAATCCCCGCTGCACGGTGACGCGGCTTCCTACCAGCGCCGAGACCTCCTCGAAGAGCAGATCCGGCGAATCGACCGTCCGGAACATCACTTCGCTCTGCGCATGGTCGGGCACGACGTTGGGTTTGCGCCCTCCGCTGAGAGTCCCGATGTTGCAGGTCGTCGCTCCCAGTCGTGGATCGACCGGCCAGTCGTGGCGGCGGAGATCGGCCAAGACATCGAGCAGCTTCTCGATCGCGGACTCCCCCAGCTCGGGATAGGCCGAATGGGCCGTTCGCCCCTCGGCCTCGAGCACGATGCGCAGCGCCCCCTTGGTGGCAATCGCCTGCGCACTTTCGGTCGGCTCTCCGTTGATCAGATAGCGATTCCGGTTGGGGAGCAGGTTGGCTTGGCGCGCCCCATCACTCCCGTCCTCTTCCCCGACGACGAAGAGAAGCCCAATGTCGCCGACGCCCTCTGCCTGTAACTGTCGCGCAGCGAAGACTTGGGCGGCGATGATCCCTTTCGCATCGCAGGCTCCCCGCCCATAGATCTTCTCCTCGTCTTCCCGGAAGGGAAGGTACGGCGGGACCGTGTCGTAGTGAGAAGAGAAGGTGACGAGAGGGTCTCCCACGCGGGCGAAGATGTTGATCCGATCTTCCGTGACTGGCTGGGTCTCCACCGTGAAGCCAGCTTCCGAGAGATAGTCGCGCAGCCAGCGGCCCGCCGCCCCTTCCTGCCAAGTGGTCGATTCGATCTCCATCAATTGGCGCGTGAAGTCGAAGATCTCCATCTGTTCGGTCCGCTTCTCTCCCATCAAACGATCTCGTGCAAGGGGGGTAAAAACAACGTAACTACTCACGGAAAGGAAAATCAGAAAGTGGACCAAGCCGACCAGAGACCAATGTCAGAACGGAAGACATAATTGCACCACCGAGGCACAGAGAACACCGAGA
>JBMUAP010000227.1:0-5710 GCA_049454155.1 Blastocatellia bacterium | reverse complement strand
GACGATCATCGTGTTTCCTCTCTTTCGGGCGCGTCGCGGCGGGAAGCATTCCGCCTTTGACTGACGGTCATTCAGGTGGAAGAGTGGGGGACGGTCGACCAATCCGAGCGATCAGTTGATCGAGGGTGGTCAGTTGCCCGTACTCTGTCTCGGCGATCTCGACTCCGAATTCGCCGGCAATGGCAATCATCAAGTTGAGGTAGTCGATCGAATCGAGGTCGACCTGGGCGCGAAGTTCCTCGCCTGGGTCGAGGGCTCGCGGGTCGACCTCGGGCGCGATCCCGAGGAGCAGCCGTTCGATGCGTTGGCGAATGTCGTTGCGATCGAGGGGGGTCATAGGGCCTCCGGTCGTTGGAGAAGGGTGTCGAGATGGGCGAGGAAGCGTCCTCCGAGGTGGCCATCGCTGGCGCGGTGATCTCCGGCGAGCGAGGCATTGACGAGGGCGCGGGGGACGACCTGCCCGCCGACAATCCAGGGGCGCGTGCTGACACGGCCGAAGCCGACAAGGGCGACTTGTGGCGGGTAGATGATTCCGAAGACCGTTTCCACGCCCTGGTCGCCGAGGTTGGTGACCGTGATCGTTGCCCCGGTCAGTTCGCCGCTGCGTAAGGCCCCGGTGCGTGCCCGCGCGACAAGGTCGCGGAGGTTGGCCATGAGGCGGTCGAGCGGCTGCTGATGGGCGTCGAGGAGGGCTGGAGTGACGAGCCCGCCTTGGCGCAACGAGATGGCGACCCCGAGGTTAATCGAGGCGGAGGGGCGCTGCACTCCCTCTTCCCAGGTCCCGTTGAGTTCTGGAAACCGTTCGAGGGCGCGCGCGGTCGCCTTGAGGAGCAGCGCCGCCGGGAGCAATCGCTCGGTGACTGGGCGCTGCGCGTTCTGGGCGGCCAGCCAGTCGAGGGCCGGCTGCAGATCGATCGTCGTCGAGAGGTAGTAGTGGGGGATCTCCCGTTTCGAGCGGGCCATGGCGGCGGCGATCGCTTGGCGCATCCGCCGGGAGCGCTCTGCGGCGTCGACGGGTGCCGTCTGGGCTGGGGGAGCGGGAGACGAGGAGGCAGCCCGTTCGACATCCTCGCTGGTGACACGACCTCCGGGTCCGCTGCCGACCAGTTGCTCCGGATCGAGGCCCAGCTCGGCGGCGCGTTTGCGGGCGAGCGGGGAGACGGCGCGCCGCTTGGGGGCGGGCGAGGCATCGGACGGCGGCTCCTCGGCGGTCTGGATGAGGGCGAGGACGGTTCCCACCGGGACTTTGGTTCCAGGTTCGATGAGGAGTGACTCGATTCGTCCGGTGACGAAAGATTCGATCTCGATGACCCCTTTGTCGGTATCGACCTCGGCAAGGATCTCGCCGCGTGCGATCGACTCGCCGACGGCGCGATGCCAAGCGACCAAGGTTCCCGCCTCCATGTCTGCGCCCAACGAGGGCATCCGAAACTCCATCCTCTTCGACCTCCCGGCTTTCCGACCCGACATCTCACGGTCAACCCATCTGGCGAACTGTCTGCACGATCGTCTCGACCTGGGGCAGGGCGGCATCCTCGAGGTGGCCCGCATAGGGCAGAGGGACCTCCGCGCTGCAGACGCGCTGGACAGGAGCGTCGAGATCGTCGAAGGCCTCTTCCATTAGCCGAGCGCTGATCTCGGCGGCCAAGCTGCCGGTCCGCCAGCCCTCGTCGACGATGACGGCCCGGTGCGTCTTGCGGACCGAGGCGAGGATCGTCGCATTGTCGAGTGGCCGCAGGGACCGCAAGTCGACCACCTCGACCGAGGTCCCTTCCTTAGCGAGGATCTCGGCCGCTGCCAGGCATTTGCCGAGCGATCCCCCATAGGTGATCAGGCTCAGATCGTTCCCCGGGTGGCGAATCGCCGCCCGATCGATCTCGTGCGCTCCCCCTTCCTCTCCAACCTCTCCCTCGATCGGGTAGAGCATGGCGTGCTCGAAGAGGACGACGGGGTCTGGTTCCCGCAGCGCCAGCCCGAGCATCCAGCGGGCATCGTCGACAGTTGCCGGGGCGAGGACGCGGATCCCGGGAATGTGGGCGTACCATCCTTCGAGGCTGTGGGAGTGCTGCGCCGCAAGGCGGCGACCTCCTCCCGTCGCCATTCGGATCACCAGGGGGACGCCCAGCTGCCCCCCAGACATGTGACGTAAGGTGGCCGCCGTGTTGACGATCTGATCGAGCGCGAGGAGGCTGAAGTTGACCGTCATGACCTCGACGATCGGGCGCATCCCATTGAGCGCAGCACCAATCCCAGCCCCGACGAAGGCCGCTTCCGAGAGTGGGGTGTCCCGGACGCGCTCCTCCCCAAACTCTTCGAGCAGCCCCTTGCTGCAGGCGTAGGCACCGCCGTAGGCCCCCACGTCCTCCCCCATCAGGAAGACGTGGGGATTGCTGCGCAGGGCCTCCTGCAACGCTTCCCGAACCGCTTCCCGGTAGGTCATTCGGCGCATCTTCCCTCCTCCTTGGTCTCCGACGTTCCCCTTCACGCACTCCTCAGAGATGCAACTTCCGTGCCCACCGGTCGAGCCCGGGAGAGGTTGCCAAGACGCCTCTTGGGACTGGGGGCCACCAGGATGGGAGCGGGGAATTTCCAGTCGAGTGCGGAACTTTCCGCAGTGGAACCGGGAGAGAGAGGCGGAAGGGGAGTCCGTCCGGCCGCGCGCCGGAGTTGCGGAAAGGGGCAGGGGAGCGGTACCCTGCCAACGATATGGCACGACCACCCTTCAACTCGATCTATGCCCACGATTTTCTGCGCGTGGCCGTTTGTACTCCGCACCTGAGGGTCGCCGATCCGGCCTATAACGTCGAGCGGACGATCGCGCTCGCGCAGCGCGCTTCGGCCGAAGGGGCAGCGGTGACGCTCTTCCCAGAACTGGGGCTCTCGGCCTACAGCAACGACGACCTCTTCCACCAGCAGGCGCTGCTCGGGGCGACCGAGGAGGCCCTCGCCAGACTGCGCGAGGCGAGCCGCTCGCTGGGCTCGGTTCTCTTGGTTGGCGCACCCCTGCGGTTTGGCAGCCAGCTCTTCAATTGCGCCGTCGTGCTCTACCAGGGGAGGCTGCTCGGGCTGGTCCCGAAGACCTACCTCCCGAACTACCGGGAGTTCTACGAGAAGCGCCAGTTTGCTGCGGCGGGAGACCTCGTCGTTCGGGAGGTGCGTCTGCTCGGCGAGACGGTCCCGATCGGCAACGACCTGCTCTTTGAGGCGACTGGGATCGACCACTTTGTACTGCACGTGGAGATCTGTGAAGACCTCTGGGCACCGATCCCGCCAAGCACCTTCGGGGCACTCGGCGGGGCGACGGTCCTCGCCAACCTCTCGGCGAGCAACGTGACGATCGGCAAGGCCGACTATCGCCGCAACCTCTGCGCCGCTCAATCCGGGAAGTGCATTGCGGCCTACCTCTATTCCGCCGCCGGTCCAGGGGAGTCGACGACCGACCTCGCCTGGGATGGGCAGGCGATCGTCTACGAGAACAACGAACGGCTGGCGGAGTCGGCGCGGTTCTCTGCGGAGGAGCAGGTGCTGCTGGCCGACCTTGATCTCGAGCGGCTGGTGCAGGATCGGATGCGGACGACCACCTTCCGCGACGCCGTGGCGGTGCATCGTGACCAGATCTCGCGCCTGCGTCGAGTCTCCTTTGCCTTTGCCGTGCCGGAGGGGGAGATGCCCCTGCGGAGGCGCGTCGAGCGCTTTCCGTACGTGCCCCTCGACGCCACCGTCCGCGAGGAGCGCTGCTACGAGGCCTACCACATCCAGGTTCACGGCTTGATGAAGCGGTTGGAGAGCGCGCGGATCGAGAAGCTGGTCATCGGGGTCTCCGGGGGGCTCGACTCGACCCATGCCTTGATCGTTGCCGCCCAGACGATGGATCGGTTGGGTCTTCCGCGTCGCAACATCCTCGCCTGGACCATGCCCGGCTTCGCGACGAGCCGCACGACCCTCGCCAATGCCCACGCCCTCATGAACGCCCTCGGGGTGACGGCCGGAGAGCTTGACATCCGCCCCTCCTGCTTGCAGATGTTGCGCGACATCGGCCATCCCTACAGCGAAGGGCAGCCCGTCTATGACGTCACCTTCGAGAACGTCCAGGCTGGCGAGCGGACCTCGCACCTCTTCCGTCTCGCCAACCACCACGGCGCGCTCGTCCTTGGTACGGGGGATCTCAGTGAACTTGCGCTTGGCTGGACGACCTATGGCGTCGGCGACCATATGTCCCACTACAACGTCAACAGCTCCGTTCCGAAGACGCTGATCCAGTTTCTGCTCGGGTGGGTCATCCGGACTGGGCAGGTCGACGCCGCGACGGGGGCAATTCTCCAAGCGATCCTCGAGACCGAGATCTCGCCGGAGCTGGTGCCGGCAGAGGTCGATGCGCCGACCCCCGAGCGTCCAACGCAGAGCACGGAGGCCCAGATCGGCCCCTACGAACTGCAGG
Source organism: Blastocatellia bacterium (assembly GCA_049454155.1). Lineage (GTDB taxonomy): Bacteria > Acidobacteriota > Blastocatellia > RBC074 > RBC074 > CAIOZW01. The sequence goes on along the minus strand of JBMUAP010000227.1, from coordinate 1,272 downwards.
ACTTTACGCTCTACTACCTCTCACGGTTTGGCTTTCGTCCGAGCAAAGTGGCCTTCCTTGCCCAGCACGCTTGGGGGGAGAAGTATGACCTGGCGACGATCCGCCATTGGCTGGAGGTCTTCCTCTACCGGTTCTTCCAGATCAGCCAGTTCAAGCGGAGCTGTGTGCCGAATGGGCCAAAGGTCGGGTCGGGCGGCTCCCTCTCGCCCCGAGGCGATTGGCGGGCTCCGAGCGACGCCGAGGCAACGGTCTGGCTGGAGGAGCTGCGCCGGGCCTTCCCGACCGAATCGAACTGACCCACTCCTTCTCACTCACGGATGAACGCCAACGACATCGCGCAGCAGGTGCTCGACCGGCTCGAGCGGGCCGGCCTCGGCGAAGAGGAGAGCGGCCTTGATCTCGGCGGCGACCTCGTCCTCGATTGTCTGCCGCTCGTCGGCCGTCAGCCCGATCTCCTCGCCATAGAGCCGCAGCGGACAGCGCGCCTTCCACGCCTCGACCTCCTCGCGTGTCCGGTAAAGTTCTGGGTCGTACATCGAGTGGGCTCGGAACCGGTAGGTCTGATACTCGAGGAAGCGGGGACCATGACCGGCGCGGACCTCGGCGGCAGCGTCGCGCGTCACCGACCGGACCTCGCTCAGGCGCATCCCGTCGACGGTTGCTGCCGGCATGCCATAGCTCCGCGCCTTTTCGGCCAAGTCCGGCTGGGCCTGGTGGCGGGTCAGCGCCGTGCCCATGGCGTAGCGGTTGTTTTCACAGAGGAAGAGGACGGGCAGGCGCCAGAGGGCGGCGAGGTTCATCGACTCGTGAAACTCCCCCTCAGCGACCGCACCATCCCCGAAGAAGCAGGCTGTCACGCGATGGTGCCCCTGCAGTTGGTCCGCGAGGGCGAGCCCGACGGCGACCGGCAACCCACCCCCGACGATGGCGTGCCCCTCGAAGAAGCGCCGCTCGGCATCGAAGAGGTGCATCGACCCACCCCGCCCCCGGCAGCAGCCGTTGGCCTTGCCGTACATCTCGGCGAGGATCGCTCCCATTGGAATGCCGCGGGCGAGGGCGTGGCCATGCTCGCGGTAGGTCGCGACGACTGCGTCCTCTGGGGTCAGTGCCGCCAGCGCACCGACGGCGATCGCCTCCTCGCCGATCCCCAGGTGGAGGAAGCCGCGGATCTGGCCGGCGCTGTAGCTCTCCGCGCAGGCCTCCTCGAAGCGCCGGATCCGCAGCATCGCCCGATAGTCGAGCCGCGGGCGAGCGCCGCGTGGCTCGGCACTC